>JAJRVO010000290.1 GCA_024277275.1 Chloroflexota bacterium | reverse complement strand
TTGTTGTGACAAACATAGGGTTCTCCTTTTTACAAATGGACTGCCAGCCTAATTTACCACATTGTTGACATAATGGCTATATCCAAATGGGCCGATAACTCATAAATAGAGTAACCACAGAAAACGTCAGAACTAGAAAAGAAACTACCCAAAAAGGCATGCAGAATCGTTCCCCAGGTCATAGCTTGCCCGACCGGCATCATCAACAACAAAAAAACTGTGATTGGATACAATGCCCGGTGAAATCCAGCGGCCAAAGCAGACATTCCGGCTGAAGAATGAGGATTCCAAAAGGGAACAACGCCATGTTGCCAGGAGGATTGAATAACACTTTGTAGGGGGTAATACTGCCTAACCGGGTCGGTCAGCCAAGAATTCCAAACACGAAGACCTAGAGCGCCCGGCATTTCGCTACGCCAGGGTTCATAGGTATGCAATACATCAAGAGGTAGTAGAACACGCCCTTGTATCGGGACTCGCCAGAAAAACAAAAGCGTTAAAAACAGTAACGCCAAAACACTAATAAGATCAAGTTGCCTGGAGGAAAAATTGAATCTATTCTTCAAGTAGTGTCATCCTTAAGAAATAACTACGCGCGCGGCAAATGGAAGGCAGCGATTGTTCGTTGTAGTAGACAGACACAATAACAGAAATCTTTTTCACCTGATTACGACCCCGGTGGTCTCTCTCTTGAGTGTTGGTATACATAACAGACCATTTTGCGGGCGAAAATCCTATAAATCAGAGCTGGTTTTCGTGATTTGCTCTGATTTTTGGCCCGCAAACAGGGATTTTTGGCTTATCATAAGCCACCAACACTTAACGGGGAGACTACCACGACCCCCTGTTGGCAAATATCTGAATTGCCTCAATAAGAGTGGATAAGCCCTCAATTTTAAGATGCGGTCCCATCGGTAAGCTGAGTACCGTATCGGCTAACCTTTCCGCCACCGGCAAACTTACCTCTTGCCGGCCCTGATCAGCGTAAGCCTGTGAGCGATGAGGGGGAACAGGATAGTGAATCAGTGTCCCAACACCGGCCTGGCGCAACGCCTGCTGAAGGGCGTCCCGTTGAGGATGGCGCACTACAAACACATGCCAAACAGGTTCCGCCCATTCCGGCACTGAGGGCAAAACTAAATCCTTGATGCCGGTCAACATCTCTGCGTAATAATCGGCAACACGCCGCCGACGTTCATTCCATTCATCCAGATATTTCAGTTTGACTCGCAGCATAGCAGCCTGCAAGGGGTCTAGTCGAGAATTGTAGCCTTTGACCTCATTATCATACTTGATTTTTGAGCCGTAGTTTCGTAGCAACCTCACCCGATCCGCTAAATTGTCATTGTTGGTAACAACCGCTCCGGCGTCGCCAAATGCGCCCAGATTTTTACCGGGGTAAAAACTAAAACCGGCCGCGTCCCCTAAATTACCGGCAACACGTCCCTTGTACCTGGCCCCTTGGGCCTGGGCCGCATCTTCAATAATCTTGAGCTTGTATCGATGGGCAATGTCTACAATTGGGTCCATATCTGCCGGCTGCCCGTACAAATGCACCGGCAAGATAGCCCTGGTACGATTGGTAATTGCCGCCTTAAGCAAGGTGGGGTTAAGGTTGTAGGTTTGCTGGTCGGGTTCCACCGGAACCGGCGTGGCTCCGCTATGGGATACGGCTAACCAGGTGGCAATATAGGTATTAGCCGGTACAATTACCTCGTCACCCGGACCAATTTCCATTGCCCGCAGAATTAAATGCAGGGCCTCTAACCCGTTCCCTACGCCAACACAATGTTTTGCCCCACAATAGGCGGCAAACTCCGCCTCAAACAGGTCTAATTCCTGACCCATAATATACCAGCCGGATTCCATAACCCGCCGGTAGGCCGCATCCAGCTCTTCTTTGAGTTCCAGATAAGGGGACTTTAAATCCAAAAAGGGGATTGTCACTGTTTAATCTTCCTGACTGCCTGGTAAGACAGGTTTGGTCGGTGGCAGTAAACTCTGATTATATGCATCCTCTATTGTTTTTGCTAATTGTTAATCTTGGAGAATTGTAGAGACAAAATAGTCTCCCATCCAATTCCCCTATGGACGCGGCAGACGGATTGCCTCATTGCGTATTAGCCAATCACACATTACATCAGCCATTAGTTTATGTCCGTCTCTATTTAAATGCTCGTCAGTAAAACCATCAAAGTATAACGAGGAACCACCGGCTTCATCATGCCTTTGGAAATAAGGCAGCAAGTCTAAAACCGGTATTAATTGCTGTTCCATTTCACGTGCTATTGTTACATTTGGTTCGTCTATGCTCCATTGCGACCGAAGCTTCGGGTCATAAAAAGGAGGGTATTCTCTCAAGACTTTTTCACGCGCTTCTTTATTGGCCTGATAGTTTGCGGGGATTACTACAACAACCAGTTGACTCCCTCCCGCCTCAACTTCAGCCTTTAACTGACCGGTAACAATCCGGAAAACACTCCACATCTCTCGCATCTTTTGGGGAGTGACAGGGTTTTCAGGAAAATTTTGAACGTGAATGTAATCATTCAACCGCAATGTAGTCTCGACTTGGGCTTCTTGCTCAGGCTGGAACCATACCTGTAAAGCAGCCAACTTATTTTTATACTGCCAAAAAATCTTCGACTCGGGATGCGCCAGCGTGCGATACAATAGAGAGTGACGGCGCAGCATCAATTCTATGGTAGACGTTTTGCCATCCTCCGGACTCTCCCAACCAACCCACGTTTGATGCAGATTTCCTTCATTAAGGCTAAACCTGTAGCCGCCAAATCCGGCCACCATTCGTTCATTGATGGTGCGGTTTAAACCTGCAAGGTCATTGCCAACATATACAACCAGCAACACCAGCTCAGGGTTGTATTTAGCGCCCTCATATTTATAAAACAGATATTCATCAGCCGTATTGTACCCCGAAACACCGCCATTTATAACCTCGGTCTGTCTCTCTAATTGCTGAGTCAGGCATTGTTCAACACGGTAATGAAATGTCTCTTGCAAGTATACCTCTTGCGCTTCTGCAAACGAATCGCCCAAAATCAAAGCGCGATAAATCCCGGCAGGTTTTTTATAGGTATGTTCATCGTCATGTAATCCCAATGAGTTAATTTCCATTGGAATTGCCAAACCGTCTTTGGTAGTAATAACCGACCGGGCATTGGGGCGAAGCGTCCAGCCAATACGCGAGTCCAAACGGTACAGATGGAGACGTTGCGAAGTTCTTTCCACCATTGCGTTCAAGCGGGCGCGTGGGACTAAACGCAAACCCACTTCCATTAGTATCAAAGCAAAAATAATCCCCAAACAAACCAAACCAACTGTGGCAAAAAAGGTCTTTAAACGACTCATTGATTGAAACTTGTCCACCCATTGAGTTGAGGAGCGCCGAATTTATTCTGCTAAGAGCGTGTTTCTTAAAGACCGCAGAGGTTTTTTGCGAGATATTTTCAAGCGAATTTGCCTCGATTATGACCCTGACTTACAGTTAAAATGGGCTTTAGAAACCTCTGCGGTCTGGCCCACACGATTTAAGAAACAC
>JAJRVO010000289.1 GCA_024277275.1 Chloroflexota bacterium | reverse complement strand
CAGTCGGGCTGATTTTTGCCGGTGTAAGAGCAGAATTGGCAGAATTAACGAATCAAAATTCTATCATTCTGGAAATTCTGCTCTGAAATGCCAACAATTGCACAATTTTCATACCCTAATTGTCAAACCGGGAATTGCTGAGAGGCTTACAAATTAAAAATCACCAGCAGCGCTACCGAGGCGATAGCGCCAAATTCCCAAAGCGTTTTACGGGAGAAGGTTCCTAAAAGGCGCTGTTGGGCCAGGCCAACCATCAGGTAAAATATTAAAAACAGAAGTAACCCGGCATTTAACGCGCCTGTGCGCCAATAATTTAAGGCCCAGGTTATTTGCCCCATACTCAAGCCAATAACGGCGGCAAAAAGCCAGGTTTTTTTGATTTCTTTGGGGGTTTGCCGCAACAAGGCCAGGGCGACCATAGCGCTGATTAACAAAATCATTGTTGCGCTCAAGGCGCTGCGGCTACGAGTCTGATAAACAACAATAAAAAAGACCAGGGCCACAACATAGCCAATCAACTGTCGCCATATACGAAGCCATAAATCCGTCGCCAAACGCGGCGACGCCTGCCAGAACTCAGCGTAAATAGTGAGCCATAACAGCAAACCCACTACAACTAACCCAACGGCCCAGACAACAGGGGTTGGAGCCAAACCCAAAGTTTGTGTAGCCAGGATAACCAGCAAACCGGGCAAGGTCCAAAATGTGGCTCGATAGTTTAGACGCAGCGTTGTCAAGTGAGGATGGGCGCGAACCACGGCATCAGCGCCGGCCATAGCCAACCCGCCCAATAACACCACCATTAACCATTGGCGCGGCGAGTCCAGTT
Source organism: Chloroflexota bacterium (assembly GCA_024277275.1). Taxonomy (GTDB): domain Bacteria; phylum Chloroflexota; class Anaerolineae; order 4572-78; family J111; genus JAJRVO01. The sequence continues at coordinate 4,697 of JAJRVO010000289.1, read as the reverse complement.
CCAACGGCGAGCCAAACAACATAAAGACAGTTACCTGCGCGGGAAAATCGAGTACAAAATACAGGGCCAAACCAATTAAGGTTAGGCTGACAACGGCGTTAATTCTTTCGTATGCGGGCATCCACCTATTCTAACCCGTCAAAATAGTTTGTCAACAAATATGCAACAGTTTGCAAAACACCGATCTGACAATAATCTATTATTCACCGGCATCATTATAATTTTACCGTTTCTTCTGTTTTGGCGTTGGGTGTTTAAAGGCGAGGTTCTTTTTTGGGGAACCTCGCTGTTTCAATTTTGGCCCTGGCATTATCTGGTCAAAACCGCTCTGCTAAATGGCGAGTGGCCGCTGTGGAATCCTTTGCTTGGTAATGGAACGCCTTTGTTGGCTAACCTGCAAAGCGCGGTTTTTTATCCGCCTAACCTGTTATATCTGCTGTTGCCTGTGGAACATGCCCTGACTCTGTCGGTGATTCTACACCTGGTTTTAGCCGGAACGCTTATGTATCTCTATGCTCGACACCTGGGCTTGTTGCCCTTTGCCGCTACTATTGCCGCTTTAAGTTACATGTTTAGCGGTTATCTGGTCGGAAGGACCCAGTTTGTAACAATGATCAATGCGGCCGCCTGGTTTCCGCTGCTGCTCTTTTTGAGCGACAAAATCGCTACGCGACAAGCCGGTATCAACATATTATGGCTGGCTCTGGTTTTAGCAGTACAGTTACTGGCCGGACACGCTCAACTTTGGTTTTACGGGTTATGCCTTATAGGGGCCTATACTTTTTTTAGAAGCTGGCAAACAACAAAGAAAACTTACCACCCCTCACACAATGCATCACGCATTGCCTTTTTTATCAACCCCATCTGGAAATCAGGGTTGGCGGTAGGATTATCTCTACTACTGTCAGCCGTGCAAATCCTGCCCACCGCAGAATTTGTCAGCCAATCGCCTCGCAGCGGAGGGGCTGAACGCATTTTTGCGCTAACCTACTCTTTTTGGCCCTGGCGATTAATTACCCTACTGGCCCCAAATTTTTTCGGCCATCCGGCCCAGGCTAACTATTGGGGTTACGCCACTTACTGGGAAGACCACGCTTATATAGGGGTACTGCCATTTATCCTGGCCCTGGTTGCCATCTGGCAATATTACAAACCCTTTCTATGGCGACTCCGTCGCCCTTTGCCAAATCAACCTAAAATCCAAAATCCAAATCCTATTCCTTCGACAAGATTAACACAAACGCCTGGCAACATTGAACAATCCAAAATCCAAAATCCAAAATCCAAAATCCAAAATCAGGTGGTTCCATTCTTTGCCGCCCTTATTCCTGTGAGTTTAGTGTTGGCGATGGGTTGGAACACCCCAATTTACCTGTGGGTATTCGACACAGTGCCGGGCTTTAATTCTTTTCAAGCCCCGGCCCGATTGCTCATTTGGTACACCATTGCTGTGTCCGTACTGGCCGGTATAGGGGCGCAATCCTTTGAGATAAACACAAAAAACCGGCCAAATTGGCGACGTTTGCTGGCCGCCTGTGTGGCGCTTACCGCCGCCGGTTTTATTGCAGAGTCTTTTGTAGCCGGTCGAGATTTTACCTTTTTAACAGCTACAAGAAGCGCCGGGATATTGCTGATACTCTCAATAACTCTACTCCTGATTAGGCCAAATAAAGACAAGCAGCATCTCCACCCGCAAAACGCCGACCACGGATTGGCTTTGAGCAATCAGATGCAATCTAACGGCAACCCGGGTTTTATCAAAGAATCTCTATGGCAAGGGGTCGTCATTATTTTTGTATGTGTCGATCTACTGCTGGCCGCCTTTCCAATAATTCCCACTTTACCCGCCAAAATTTTTACTCAGTCTGTTGCCGGCGCCGAACGCCTCAGCCCCAAGTCAGAGCATTATCGCTTTTTTGTTAACGACAGATTTTCTTATACCACCCTTTATAATCAGTACTTTAATTTTAAAACCTTTGGCCCGTCGGATATAAATTACTGGCAGGGATTGAAAGAGACATTGGTCCCAAATTTTGGGGTTTACGCCAAATTGCCTTCGGCCAACAATAGCGACCCGTTAGTGGTGAAACGCCGGCAACAGCTTACAGAACAGCTTAAAAGGGCCGATACGACACTGCAAGCGCGCCTACTGTCGATGATGAATGTGGCCTATTTTGTTAATTCTGATAATAGCCAAAGTTGGCCGCTAATATATAATACAGAGTCAATTACTATTCAACGCGTGCCCGACGCTTTACCCCGCGCTTATTTTGCGCCACGCGCTTATGATGCCCAAGACAACGCAGAGGCCATTGCCAGATTGACAGCCCCCGATTTTGATCCTCGCCGGGAAACGGTTATCATGGGGAGTGAAACTGATTTGCCGTCTCTTGATGTTGAAGACGCTACACCATCTAAAGTTTGGCCGGTAACGGTTAATGAGCAAGGGATCAACCGGCTTAAGCTTACGGTTAACGCGCCCAGCGCCGGTTACGTTGTTTTAACCGACACATTTTATCCCGGTTGGCAAGCCACAGTTGATGGTCAAGCATCCGATATTCTGCAAGCCAACCTGGCCTTTAGAGCCGTGGCGGTTAAAGCGGGTCGGCACGAAATTAATTTTAATTATCGGCCCCTCAGTTTTACCTTTGGCCTATGGACGAGTATAGTTACTTGCTTAATAATGGTGGTGATGGTTAGATATTTATGATTGTTTCAGTTATTTTGTACGCTGTTTTTGGTTGGCTGGCGGGAATAGCCATTAACCACGCAGCCGATATTTTACCAACGCGCAAAACCCTGTTTCAGCGGCCTGTTTGCGTTACTTGTAAAACACCACGCCCGTGGCAACGCTGGAGCGCCCTGATTAGCTGGGCAACAAGAGATGGGGCGTGCGCCCATTGCAACGAGTCGCGCCAAAGATTTACCCGCTCACTTATTGTGGAGTTAGTTTTGCCCCTGTTTTTTCTTTTTTTACTATGGCGATACGGATTTTCGATAAAACTGGGACTAATTACAATTTACACGGTTATTCTGATTCTCATTACGGTAACAGACCTGGAACACCGGCTTATTTTTAATGTTGTGATTCTGCCTTCAATTCTGCTGGCCATTGTCGCTGCCTTTTTTACACCCGGCCTTAGTTGGCAAGCGGCGGGAGTGGGGGGGGTAACGGCATTTATTTTTGTCTTTCTGGCGGCGTTTCTTTCACAAGGCGGGCTGGGAGGCGGCGATGTTACGCTTTCTACATTTTTAGGTTTTATTTTGGGATTTCCTAAGATTATTCTTAGCTTGACATTTGGGGTGTTTTTGGGGGGATTTGTAGCTTTTTTGTTGCTGGTTACCGGCCGGGTGAATCTAAAAACATTTATTCCGTACGGTCCTTTTTTAACTATAACGGGTTGGATTATGCTGGTTTGGGGGGCTGAAATATGGAAACATTATTTTTGGTAAAGGAGTAGTTTTAAGAATTATGGAACATGTGCAGGCTAGAATTTTAATTGAAGGCCGGCTACAAAGTATGAATTTTAGGTTTCAAACCCAACAACAAGCTCAAAAATTAGGTCTGGCGGGATTTATACGTAACCTTGCGGATGGACGGATTGAAATAGAAATCCAGGGCGACGAGGGCAAAATAGAAGAAATGTTAACCTGGTGTCAAGAAGAACCCCATGGTAGCCAAATTAAAAGCATCCTTTACCGCTATGATAAGCCTACCAAACATTACACTGATTTTATGGTACGTTAAACGTTTAGTCCTCTGCTTCTCTGTTTAAGATGTGGCCTGGAACCAGGCCAGCCTTAACAGCCTCCTCAAAACTTAAGGGTTTTGTGTCAACATTTTTGTTTTCAACGCTTGCCGGCTTTGTTTCTGAGCCACCACTTGCGGTAGAGCTTGCGGATTTCAGGTCATCATCACTACGCTCTTTGCCATCCCCTGACTGTAATTTATCGTCGCTCACTTTTTCCATTCTAATTGGTTTGGTTGGACCGGCATAGCTATCCCCTTTATTTTTACGATCAAGCGCCCGGTCAAACTCTGTATTTAGGGCTTCGCTCACGCTACTTGTCTCTGTGGCCAGGTTATTTAAGCGATTAACCACCACTTGTACGGCGGAAATATCCTGTTTTTGTGTCTCGGTCAGCCCTCCCAAATCTTCAGCCAACAAACGTTGGAGCGATGGGATGGCTTCGCTAAGGGCCGGAGTTAAATCATCCTGAATGAACCCTTCTAAAAAGGCGTTCTTTTCCAGCATCATATCATTGACCGCCCGCAAAACCTCATTGCCAACTCTCAAACCGGCCTCGTCTTCTTGAACCCTGGTATATAACCGGGCATTGTCAACAGCCAAAGCTACCTGGTTAGCAATTGAGGTTAGCAAGCGTATCTCGCGGGGATTCCACAGATAATTCTGAACATCCTTTTTCCCAATAGCTAGTACGCCAACCACATGCGAGCTTGCCTGTCCCGATTGCCCCTGGTTTGGACGGGTAATTGGCACCGCGGCAATGGCATGCAACTTTTCTCGATCAACCCAGATTTTGTGTTCTGGTATCTCTTCTGAGATTGATGCAATGAAGTGCGCTTTGCTCTCGGCAACCACCCGGCCTTCAAGTTGATCGCCTGATTTAAGGCGATTCATACCCCGCACATAAGGTTCAGAAAGGCCGGTGTGCGCTCGCATATCCAAGTTGTT
>JAJRVO010000288.1 GCA_024277275.1 Chloroflexota bacterium | reverse complement strand
CACCATTTTGTTATCCAACCCAGCCATCGTTTCTGGGATCAAAAGAAATATCTGGCGGACAGCGAGGGCCGTCTTTGTCCCGATGGATACCGGTATAGTAGCGACAACAACTCCTGGTGGCTGACAGATGAGGATATTACCCGTTTGGTGGAAGAGGTAGAAACAGGTCCGGCCAGACCCACCGCGCCAAAACCGGACGAACCAACCTTTATTAAAGGGTATTAGAGGGGGAGGCTATAAGGGGTGGCAAATCATTATCATAACTCCGGTAAAACTGATAGACTGAGATCCGAAACGTCTGAATTAGCGCTTTATGGCGGTAAGCCGGTTCGTGAGCGCCTGCTGCCTTATGGCCGGCACAGCGTTACCCCCGAGGATATTCAAGCTGTTGTTGATGTTCTTCAGGGGGATTGGCTCACCACCGGCCCCCGGATCGCCGAGTTTGAGGAGACCGTAGCGGAGTGTGTTGGCGCGCGCTATGCTGTGGCTTTTAGTTCCGGAACGGCAGCCTTACATGCGGCTGTTTTTGCCGCTGATTTAGGGCCGGGTGATGAGGCAATTACTTCTCCCCTTACATTTGCGGCAACGGCTAATTGTGTATTATACCAGGGCGCTACACTTGTTTTTGCCGATATTGAAGGCGACACTTTAACGCTTGACCCTGATCAAGTGAATGCTTGTCTAACCCAAAAAACCCGGGCGATTTTACCGGTAGACTATGCCGGTCATCCGGCTGAACTGGACGCTCTGCTTGAGTTGGCAGAACGACACGGGTTGATTGTCATTGAAGATGCTTGCCATGCTCTGGGCGCCATTTATAAAGGGCGTCGGGTGGGGAGTATAAGTCATATGACTGCGTACAGTTTTCATCCGGTAAAACATATTACTACCGGCGAGGGGGGCATGATCACCACTAATAATGCCCACCTGGCCGAGCGTTTACGCCGCTTTAGAACTCACGGTATTGATTATACCCCCTCTGAACGAGCTAACTCTCCCTGGTATTATCAGATGATTGATTTGGGTTTTAACTACCGGATTACCGATATTGGCTGCGCTCTAGGGACATCACAGTTACAGCGTTTATCGACTAACCTGGCTTGTCGACGTGAGATTGTCCGGCGATATAACGATGCTTTTACTAATCTTGACGCGGTTATTGCTCCCACAGAACGCGCTGATGTAGAATCAGCTTGGCATATTTATCCCATTCAAGTGGATGCTTATTATTTAACAACTGATCGAGCCGAGATATTTCGGGCCTTGCGAGCCGAAAATATAGGGGTTAACGTTCATTATATTCCGGTGCATCTGCATCCGTATTATCAAAAGCGATTTGGTTACCGAGGAGGAGAATATCCGGTTGCCGAAAAAATTTATGAACAATTAATCACCTTGCCGATTTTTTCGGGTATGAGTGAGCAAGATGTTGAAGACGTGATTAAGGCTGTAAATAAAGTGATGGGATATTATGCATACTAGCAAAGGACAATAACTATGCGTGTCTTGATAATTGGATGTGGTTCCATTGGTATGCGTCATATGCGCAATTTGAAAAGTCTAGGTGTCAATAATTTGATTGCTGTTGATTTTGTAGAGGATCGACTTAAGTATGCCCAGGATGAATGTGGGGCACAACCATTTGATTCCCTTGATAATGCTCTCCAGACGGGAGCAGATGTGGCTTTTATTACAACGCCATCTCACTTGCATGTCTCAAACGCACTCCAAGCAGCCCAAGCAGGCTGCCATTTGTTTATTGAGAAACCACTTGCACATTCAGAGGACGGTTTGAATGAATTGGTAGAAGTGGTTCAACAGAATAATTTGATAACAATGCTTGGATGTAATACTCGTTTTCATCATGGGCCAGCAGCTATAAAGCGGTTACTTGGTGAGGGCGCTATTGGTCGGGTTACCTCTGCTACATTGAATGCCGGTAACTATTTGCCAGATTGGCATCCTGACCGGGATTATCGTCTGAGGTATAGTGCCCAACGTGCTATGGGCGGTGGGGTTGTACTCGATGCTATCCAGGAGATTGATTATGCACGCTGGTTGTTTGGCGAAGTGCTTGAAGTTTTTGGTTATGGAGGCAAGTTGAGTAGCTTGGATATTGATGTAGAGGACACGGCTAATATTCTGATGAAGTTTAAGGTCGGGTTTTCTGCCATGATTCATATTGATTATATTCAACGGCCATACGCTCGTTCTTGTAGGGTGATAGGAGAAGAAGGCACAATTATTTGGGATATTACAGCACCCTCACAATTACAATGGTTTTTTGCCAAAACAGGACAATGGAACGTTATTGAACCTCCACAGAATTATACAATAAATGATATGTACATAAAGGAACTGTGCCATTTATTGGATTGTGTAAAACAACATAAACAGACCGCAATTGATATTCAAGAAGCAGTACAGGTGACTCGTATTGCTCTGGCCATAAAGAATTCTATAATAACCGGCCAAAAAGTGGCTGTATGAGTATGAATCTATAAAGAGGGCAAATATGAACTCTGGTGCGGTGTTGTATGCAAAGGCTAAAACAATAATCCCTGGTGGAACCCAACTCTTATCTAAAAGACCAGAGATGTTCTTACCAGAACAATGGCCTTCTTATTTTAAGGAGGCCAGAGGTGTTGAAATCTGGGATCTGGATAATATTAAATATATGGATATGGGCATAATGGGTATTGGTACATGCTCATTGGGATATGCAAACCCAGATGTTAACCAGGCAGTGATTAATGCTGTAGAACGTGGTTCTATGTGTACTTTAAATAGCTATGAAGAAGTGGAACTGGCAGAAAAACTGATTGAATTGCATCCATATACAGAAATGGTTCGTTTTTCAAGAACGGGCGGGGAGGCTTGCTCAATTGCGGTCAGAATTGGCAGGGCTGCCAGTGGAAAGTCTAAAGTGGCAATTTGCGGTTATCATGGCTGGCATGATTGGTATTTAGCCACAAATCTCGACAACTCGGATAATCTCAAAGATTTATTATTGCCTGGTTTAAATCCTGTCGGGTTGCCTGCGGCCCTAAAGGAAACCGCTTTACCCTTCCATTACGGTAATATTGACGAATTGGAAGCGATTGTTAGTAACAATAAAGACGAAATAGGAGTAATTATCCTTGAAGTGCAAAGGGGAAGAGAGGCAGATTTACCTTTTCTAAGAAGGGTAAGATAGATTGCAGATGAAATAAAGGCCGTTTTAATCTTCGATGAAATATCTTCAGGCTTTAGGTTGAGTATAGGCGGCGTTTATAAATTATATAAGCTGGAGCCGGATATACTGGTATTGGGTAAGGCCCTGGGGAATGGTCACCCAATTTCGGCTATTTTGGGGAAGCGGGATGTTATGGAGGCGGCACAAAACACTTTCATAAGCAGTAGCCTTTGGACAGAACGTGTCGGCTTTGTAGCCGCCCTGGAAACAATCAACCAATTTCAAAGAAATAATGTCATTGAACACTTAGTAGAAATTGGCAATTATCTTGATGAAGGGTTAAGCGGCATTTTTAGCCAATTGAATCTCCCTATTGAAATGGGGGGTATGCTTACAGTACCAACTTTTTATATAAAAGAAAATTCATCACTGATTAAAACAATATTTACCCAGGAAATGTTAAAAAGAGGGTTTTTGGCATCAACTGTTATCTATTTGTCTCTTGCCCACAATAATAAGATCATTGACCAGTATCTAAGCACTGTCTATGAGGTGTTTGCAGAAATCAAGCCGGCGCTGGATATTGGAAACTTAGATACACTTTTAGAAGGCCCAGTTTGCCACTCAGGATTTGAAAGACTAACCTGATTTGAGATGGTAAGAAACGTAGAGGAAAGCAGAGATTAATAATGAAAAAATCTATTGATGCGGTTCTTGCTTGTAGAAATGGTGGAAGCAGATTATATGGAAAACCTTTGCAGCCGTTGGCTATTGGTAAAGTCACCGTTCTTGATAGTCTGCTTCAATATGTAAAAGCTATTCGTTCTATCAAGAATATTGTTTTGGCAATAGCAGAGGGGGATGAAAACAAAATATTTATTGAAGTAGCCAACAAATATGGGCTATCTTATGTAATTGGTGATGAACAAGATGTTGTGGGTCGAATCATTAAGGGGGCAGAACTTACCCAGGCTGATTATATTTTTAATACCTCAACAGAATGTCCCTTTGTGCTTTATGAGTATGTTGACCAGGTTATTGAAGAGTGTGTTGCTGGGAAATACGACCGGGCAGCTGTGGAAGAAGCCCCCGAAGGGGCCGGTTTCCAAATATTAAAAACAGAGGCGCTCAAGATTTCTCATGAAAAGGGAGAGGATAAACATCGCGCTGAAATAGTCGCTCTGTATATCTTTGAACATCTGAATGAATTTAAATTACTTAATAAACAATTACCCCCAAAGTTGCGCCGAATGGAAGTTAGGCTAACCGTAGATTATGCGGAAGACCTTGTTTTCTGCCAGAAAGTCTATCAGACCTTAAAAAAAGAAGACCAACTTATCAGAGTAGAGGAGATTATTGAGTTTTGGGATCAAAATCCCGATCTTCGCAAACCGCTTGAAGAAATTGGTATTGATTGGGGACATGGTAGATTGTGGGAATAACGCCTAAATGATGAATAATAAATTTCTTCTTCGGTTCGATGCGGATGAGCGGGTAGGAATGGGCCATTTTACAAGATGTCGCGCTCTGAGCGAAGAAATCAGGAGTCAAGGTCTTGACGCTGTATTCGCCGTCAAGTTCGCTCATAACAATGTGGAGAGCATATTATGGGAAATCGGACAGACGTATATAAAAATTCCCGGCAATATTTTATGGAGGAATGAGGCAGAATTTATCTTAGAAAACGGGACTGGGGATGTGTCTGTCGTTCTTCTCGATATCTCTACGCCATACGCATTTCAAGACCCCACGGGTGTTTCGACTTATCTCAAAGTGTTGCGAGAGCATTATCCAGTTATTTTGTTGGACGGTTTGGGAGACAATGCCCTGGCAGGAAAAATAAATGTGCCGCTTGATATGGTTGTTACGCCATACTTTGGTGCAGAGAAGGCAAACCAAAACAAAAAAAATGGACCTATTTACTTGAGCGGGCCAAAATACTTCATTTTTGGGGCAGAATATAACACGGCAGTTCCAAACAAACGAAAAGTCCGTGACCAAGCAGATAGGGTGTTGATTACCTTCGGGGGAACAGATCCAAAATCCATCACCTTAAAAGCACTTGACGCAATTTTTGGCATAACAAACCATAAATTCTACATTCGGGTTATAGTTGGGCCTGGCTTTAACCCGGAACTGAAAGAGAAAATAGAAAAAAAAGCTAAAGCACTTATGCATACCTGTGAGGTAGTTTATTCTCCACCATCTCTGGTTGAACATATGCTTTGGTGCGATATAGCAGTGGTAAGTTCCGGGTTGACAAAATATGAATTGGCGCTGACAGGAACGCCGTCTATACAAATTTCTATCAACGAGGAGCATGCATGCGTTAACAAACCGTTTGCCAGAACCGGAGTAGCGGAGCATCTGGGCATCGATAGTGACGTTGACATTGAAGGTGTGCAAGAAGCTGTGGTCAGGCTAATTGGAAATCCAGAACGCAGGCGAACCATGAGTGAGATCGGGCAGAGTATATTGGATACACAGGGAGTAGCACGTATTGTAGAGGCAATAAGGAGACTGTAATGGGCTACAAAATAGGGTCAATTGAATATTATTTACCCGATTATGTTGTTGATAACGAAGCTCTTTCAAAGGAGTTTTCGGACTGGAGTTCGAAAAAAATAGAGAAAAAAGTTGGCATACGAGAGCGACACGTGGTTTCCGAAAACGAAACCTCCCTTGATTTGGCCGTTAAGGCTGGTGAAAAAGTATTACAGCATGTCAACCGTGAGACAATAGACTTTCTCATTGTTTGTACCCAAACTCCAAATTATTATCTGCCGCCCAATTCTTGCATTCTTCAGGAAAAACTGGGGTTGCAAAAAAGCGTCGGCGTATTTGACTTCAATATGGGGTGTACCGGATATATTTACGGACTGGCCCTGGCCAGGGGGCTAATTGGCACAGGTATAGCAGAACATATTTTATTTATCGCCTCCGAAACATATTCCAAACTAATTCATCCTAAGGATAAATCTAATAGAACCATCTTTGGTGATGGCGCTGCTGCAACGATTATCGGAAAAGATGAGAATGATGGAATCAAGGAGTTCGTCTTTGGGACTGATGGAAGCGGGGCTGGCTGCTTGATTGTGCCTAACGGCGGGCTTATGAATAAATACAATTCGAATGCCCCGGAAATTGAGAGTAGCGCTGGCAGTTTTCGCACAGACAACAATCTTTACATGAATGGCCCAGAAGTTTTCAATTTTACACTTTCTGCTGTTCCAAAACTAATAGATGATATTTTAGCGGTAAACGGCACAACGCTTGATGAATTGGATTACGTTATTTTTCATCAGGCCAACAAGTATATGCTGGATTATCTTAGAACTAAGATAGGTATTCCGCCTGAGAAATTTTATGTTAATCTATTACACACTGGAAACACCGTATCCGCCACCATTCCCATCGCCTTGAAGGATTGTCTGGACAATAATATTATTGCATCTGGCGATAAGATTCTTTTAGCTGGGTTTGGCGTTGGACTATCGTGGGCCGGAACCATAGTTGAACTATAAGCACCGGGGTGTGATCCTGGTTAAATCAAGGGGGGTTGTTTTATGAAAAAACTTGATTTCATACAAGATTTAAGGGAGATTATGGATCTTGAGGATGATACAGAACTGGCTAAAGATACGAATTTGCAGAATTTAGAGGAATTCGATTCACTGACGTTACTCTCCTTGATTGCGTTTGTTGATGAACACTTTCAAATGACACTAAGCCAAACCCAACTCGTCTCAATCACCACGGTGCATAGTTTGATGGAGATGATTGGTTTGCAGTATTTTGAATAGGAGGCGAATTTATGAACAAAGTAATATTATTCGGTAACGGGCAGATGGCCGACGTGACCCATGTCTATCTCTCTTATGACTCGCCGTTCGAGGTTATTGCGTTTTGCGTGGATAAGGATCATATGCAAGGTGACAGTTATCGTGACCTGCCTGTTGTCCCGTTTGAGGAAGTTGCTGCAATATATCCTCCCTCAGATTTTTCTATGTTTATCCCCATGAGCGCGAAAAATATGAATAAGACACGGGTAAAAAAATATTCTCAGGCCAAAGACAAAGGATATGAGCTTATCAGCTATATCAGCCCCAAGGCTGTGATATGCCCTGAAACTGAAATAGGCGAAAATTGTTTTATTTTTGAAAACAACGTGATTCAACCCTTTGCTAAAATTGGGAATAATGTCATCCTCTGGAGTGGTAATCATATTGGTCACCATAGCACAATTATGGATCATTGTTTTGTAACTTCGCACGTTGTAGTCTCTGGCCGGGTAACGGTTGGAGCATATTGCTATCTTGGCGTAAATGCAACTATCCGGGATGGTATAACTGTAAAGGAAGAGTGTGTAATTGGCGCTGGCTCTCTTATTATGAGAAACACAAAAAAGGGACAAGTATATGTTGGACATTATACCAAACCCTCTCCTCTTTCCAGCGACTCGGTAAATATTATCTAGCAGCTTGTCGGAGAAGTCGTTTGCCTCAAAAGCCAAATGATGTAAACTACCTGCACAAATTTATGAAATAGCGAATAGAGGTAACAAAAATGGCCCGAAAATTCAAAACGGTTGATTATGAAGAAGCCTTGGAAATGACAGTGAGGATGGGGGATGTCTTACCGCCAGAGCACCTGGTCCATTTTGTTGTTTTTGTGATAGCGCAATTGGATTTGAGCGGGATATACCAAAAGTATAAGCCTGTGGGTGGGCCACCTTATGAGCCGGAGATATTGTTGGGACTGCTATTTTATGGATACGCCACAGGGGTCTTCAGTTCGCGGCAGATAGAAGAGAAGACCAAAGAGACAATTCCCTTCCGTTTCATTGCGGGAGGCTATGAACCCGACCACAGCACCATCGCCGATTTCCGCAAAGACAATCTGGCCGAAATCAAAGAGTTGTTTGTGCAACTCCTGGTGGTGGCCATAGAACTGGGTATGTTGGAATTGGGGAACATCAGCTTGGATGGCACCAAAATCCACGCTGATGCCTCCAAAAGCAAAGCCATCAGCTACAAGCGGTTGCTGGAACTGGAACCCCAACTGCAAGCAGAGGTGGAACAATTGTTTGCCTTGGCCGAGAAAGCAGAGAGCGAGACGATGCCGGAGGGGATGGTGATAGAAGATGAAGTGGCCTTGCGTCAAGAACGGTTGGTTCAGATGGCTAAGGCTAAAGCGGTCTTGGAGGCCCGATCCCAAGTCAGATATGAGGTCGAGAAAGCAGAGTACGAGGCCAAACTGAGGGAGAGAGAAGCCAAAGAGAAGGCCAGAGGACGTAAATTGGGTGGACGGAAGCCCAAAGCACCGACCCCAGGAGCGCGAGACAAAGATCAATACAATTTCACTGACCCGGATTCGGCCATAATGAAGAATAGCAACAACCAAGGTTTTGACCAGCATTACAATGCCCAAGCAGCGGTTGAGCAGAGCAGCATGTTGATTGTGGGCCATACCCTCTCTGACCACCCCAATGACAAGCAGGAAGCCGTGCCGACCTTGGAGGCTATCCCGACCGAGCAAATCGGTCAGCCCGATGCGGCCGCGTTGGACAATGGCTATTTTAGTCAGGCCAACATTGAAGCCTTTGAGGCCCAAGGGGTTGAACCTTACATTGCCACCGGACGAGAAAGCCATCATCAAAGCTGGCAAGAGTTCTTTGCCGGGCAACCTGACCCACCGGCAGAAGATGCCAGTCTGAAGGAAAAAATGGCCTACAAATTGAAAACAGAAATCGGACAAGCCATCTATCGGTTGCGCAAATCTACAGTGGAACCGGTCATTGGCATTATTAAGGAAGTGTTGGGCTTTCGTCAATTCTCGTTGCGGGGGTTGGTCAAAGCAGCGGGTGAGTGGAACTTGGTTTGTATCGCTTTCAACCTCAAAAGGATGCACACCCTGTATTATAGTTAGGGCTAAACGTTTCACCCTGCCTGCCGCTGGAAACGGTGGGGGAAACCAGTCAAAAGAGGATGAATTCAATGATTTTCATCTGACAAAGCGAGGATTTTGAGCTTAATAGCTCATTTTCTGGACCATTACCGACCTGAGAAAGGTCACTTGAACAGTTACGGCAAGTCCGTCACCTCTGATTTCTGCTCAACCAAGTCGCATGTTGGCCCGATGACGGACTTTTTGCCCCACAAAGTGACTTTTCCGACAGGCTGCTAGGAGAAAAATACATTGTGAAGTGGAAAAAACTAGGACAGATTATCAAACCTCAACCAGAAGTTAGCTGGATGCAGACCCACGCTATGCTCCCCACTGCCGATCATATCAAGGGAGATGTATTTAGGATTTATTTTTCCGGAAGAGATGATTCAAACCGGTCTCTCATAGGATATGTCCACATTGATCTTAATGATCCATATACAATTATTGACATAGCCTCTAAACCTGTTTTAGGCTTAGGAGAACTTGGCTGCTTTGATGACAATGGGGTCACACCCTCTTGGATAGTCAATCACGATGAAAAAAAATATCTGTATTATATTGGCTGGAAACCTCGCTCAACAACACGCTTTGGGCTGACGCCGGGGCTGGCTATAAGCGACGACGGCGGCTTGACTTTTGAGCGAGTCTCGCGTGCCCCTATCCTACGGCTGACGGACAAAGAGCCATTTTCTATCTTGACTGCTCCTTGTGTCTTGAGAGAAAACGATTGGTGGAGAATGTGGTACGTTTCAGGGGTCGAATGGATTCATGCGGACTTGCCTCGTTACAATATTAAACTTGCGAAGTCAAAGGATGGGTTTGTCTGGGAGCAGACAGGCATCGTCTGTATTGATCTTAAAAGTGATGATGAAACTGCTTTAGGCCGCCCTTGTGTCTTGAAAGAAAACGGAATCTACAAGATGTGGTATTCTTACAAAGGCAAGCAGACAACCTACCTGATTGGATACGCCGAATCCAGAGATGGCATCAGTTGGGAGCGTATGGACGATAAGGCTGGCATTGACGTATCCAAAACAGGATGGGACTCAGAAATGATCGAATACTCCTTTGTCTTCAACCATAAAGGCATGAAATATATGCTATATAACGGCAATGGGTATGGAGAGATTGGAGCTGGTTTAGCTGTGTTGGAAGAATAAAACGAGAAAGCCCGATGAATGCTGTCATTACGCAACCAACCTATTTGCCCTGGTTAGGGTATTTTGATTTGATCGACCAAGCTGACATTTTTGTTTTTCTTGATACCGTTCAGTTTGAAAAACAAAGTTGGCAGCAACGAAACAAAATCAGAACTTCTAAAGGACTGGAGTGGATTACAGTTCCAGCTCTTATCAAGGGACGTTTTGGGCAATTAATTAAAGACGTTGAACTTAATCCAATAAAATTTCCTGATAAGCATATTAAACAGATAAGACAAAATTACAGCCAGTCCCCGTTTTTTGAAGCTTATTATGAGGAGTTTTCGGACATCTTAGCAAAAGAGAGTGAAGCTTCATCATTATGTGATGTTAATATCGGCATAGTTAAGTGGCTGTGTTCCAAATTATCTCTGAAAATTGACTTTGTTCGCTCGTCCGAACTTAAGGCAACCGGAAAGCGTTCCGAATTATTGGTCAATATTTTAAAGGAGATAAACGCCGATAGTTATCTTTCTCCTTTGGGATCATTGGATTATATCAAGAACGATTACTGTATTTTTGAGAAAAATAACGTAGCCGTTACCTTCCAAAACTACACTCATCCCGAATATAGACAAATATATAAGCCTTTTATGCCCTATGCATCTATTATTGATTTGCTGTTTAATGAAGGCGAGAGAGGCTTAAAGATAATCCGTTCGGGCAGAAAAGAGTCATTTCAAGCCAAGGAATTGATTAAATGAGCGCCGTTATTACTATAAACAATCACCCTATTGGCCCAGGATATCCAACCTATATTGTGGCCGAAATGTCGGCCAATCATAACCAAAGCTTTGAGCGGGCAATCAAAATCATTGAGGCCGCCAAGGAATCTGGGGCAGATGCGGTCAAACTGCAAACATATACACCGGATACAATTACCATTGACTGCGACAATGAATATTTCCAGATCAAAGGTGGTACGCTCTGGGATGGTCGTAACCTGTATAATCTTTATGGCGAGGCATACACCCCTTGGGAATGGCAGCCCAAGCTTAAAGAAGTTGCTGACAAACTAGGACTGGATTTATTCTCTACGCCCTTTGACCCAACGGCAGTTGATTTTCTGGAGCAGATGAACGTGCCGGCTTATAAGGTGGCCTCATCTGAGGTAGTTGATTTGCCGTTGATTCAAAAAATTGCGGCAACCGGCAAGCCAGTTATTATGTCTACAGGTATGGCGACGCTAGGTGAGATCGACGCGGCAGTGAAGACGGTTCGAGAAACCGGCAACCATCAATTGACCCTGCTTAAATGCACGGCAGCCTACCCGGCTTTACCCCAGGAGATGAATTTGCGAACTATTCCGCATTTGGCCGAAACATTTGACGCGCCTGTAGGTCTTTCGGACCACACGCGTGGCATCGAGTCACCAATTGTGGCCGTAGGATTTGGGGCTTGCCTGATTGAAAAACATTTTACTCTTTCTGGTGATGATCCCGGTCCAGACTCCGCCTTTTCTCTGGACCCTCAAGAGTTCAAGGCTATGGTTGAGGCTGTACGAACCGCGGAAAAGGCTTTGGGTAAGATTCGGTATGGCATTTCGGGACGGGAAAATATCAGTCAAAAATACAGGCGCTCGCTTTTTATAGTGGCAAATGTGCAAACCGGAGAGGAATTTACCGCAAAAAACGTCAGAAGTATCCGGCCTGGCCAGGGATTACCTCCCGGGTCATTGAGCGATGTGATTGGTCGCCAGGCACGACGCAACTTAAAAAAAGGCACCCCGCTTCGTTGGGATATGATTGAATAGTTTGGGAACTATGTCTATCAATTTTGACCAACACTTTTGTTTTTCTTTTCAAAAAGAGGTTTCTGATGAACACAAATGAGTCAATTAACAAATGGAAAAATTTTTATTCAGAAGGTCCCAAAAAGGGAATTGGGAAAGTGTGGCCGAGTGAAACGCTTGTAACCCTTTTCAAAGGCAGCTATTTTCCTTGGTTTCAAGAAACCTGCCAGGGTAAAAAGGTCCTCGATATTGGCTTCGGCAGCGGTAATAATTTGATGTTTTGTGCTACGCTGGGAATGGTGTTGTATGGGGTAGAGGTACATGAGGATATTTGCCAACAAACTTCGGAAAGATTGCTCGAAATGAGTTACGAGGCCGATTTGAAACCCGGGGATAACAGAAATATCCCTTTTTCCGACAATTTCTTTGACTATCTAATTTCCTGGGACGTTATTCATTACGAAGGGCGGGAAGACCGGGTTATTGAAGCAATTGCCGAATATCATAGAGTGCTTAAGCCCGGAGGACGTTTTTTTCTTTCCACGGTGGCCCCAGATCACACCATCCTTAGAAATAGTGAAACGCTTGGCGGGCATCGTTATGAAATCGGTCGAGAGGATGATTTTCGCCGAGGTCAAGTGTTCTTTTCTTTTGATGCGCCGCAGTATATAGAGTTCTACTTTTCTAAATATTTTTCAAATGTTTTAGTTGGACGTTCAAACTTGAATTATTTCGTCGAAACGATAGATACTTTTATTGCCACCGGCTTGAAAGAGTAGCGTAATTGGCAACATCCGTGGAGAATTGTGAAGATGCTCTGGCTGATTTGTTGGGGCGAAAGTATTGCATTTTAACCGGAAACGGGACTTCTGCACTCTGGATTGCATACTCTTTAGTAGGTCAAAAACGTCCTAAGGTCCTTCTACCGGCTATGGTGTGTCTCACCCCGATGTTGGCCACCCATTACGCTGGGAAAACACCTGTTTTTGCCGACGTATTGGAACGAGATGCCACCCTTGATCCTCATTTTGTGGAAACCGCTCTTCAAGATGATCCGGGAATTGGCGCTGTTTTGGCAGTGCATTTGTATGGACATCCCGTGGCTATGGAAGTCCTTGATGATATTTGCTCAAAGTATGGGGTGCTACTTATTGAGGATCTGGCGCAGGCTATGGGAGGCAAATATGCCAATGGTGTTCCTTTTGGGGCTGGGGGTGACTGTTCCGTTGTTTCTTTTGGACACACAAAAATTTTGGATGTCGGCGGTGGCGGCGCTTTTTTAACAGATAATCAAGCTTGGGCCAGGCAAGCTTACACTTTGGCTAAACAACTTGCCAAGCCGCCGACTGAAATAGATAAATTATATTTATTGTACCGGAAACTCTTTTATACAGTCTGGGAATGTGGACAAGCCAATCCCGCATTTTATAAAATGTTCGACCCATTTCCTGATTTGTTTAGAGTTATGTTGCTTTATGGTATAACGGAACCTATCGCTGCAGCAATATTCAATGCCTTAGATGAATTAGATTCAGAAATCTCACATCGGAAACAAATTGCCGCTCTTTATAGACGTGAATTAAAAAATATTGATTCCATTGATTTTTTTGATGTTTCAGACGCATCTGTTCCGTGGAGATTCACATTTCGGTTAGCGCAGAGGTTTAGAAACGATATTTTAGAAGAAGTAAGACTAGCCGAATATGATATTTCATCGTGGTATCCAAGCATCACTGATTGGACGCCATCTGGGCGAAAACAAGGCCGAGAACTCTTTCCGGTTGCCAATACGCTTGAAAAACAAGTAGTTAATTTATGGGTTACAAAAGATTATACTGAACAAAAGGCCTTGTCTTTAACCACTATGGTGAAGGAAATTTTGTCGAAAGTGAGTTACAGCGCCGGGTAAAGATACAGGGCAGCAAAATGGAAGTTCGAGGGGCTAAAAATCCGAGAGAAGTTGATGAAGCATACGAACTGGTGGCTAAGATTTTTGGGCCAAACTATTTTGAGGCCAAAGAGGTTAAAGCTGAGGTAAGAGCTTTGGAACCTCTACAGAACCTGGCAGACGCCGTCTTGGTTGTTGATGGAGAAGATGTTGTTGGCTTTGTCCGCCTTCTTGATAGACAGTTCTACTCACCGGCGGGTTTAGTGAAAGCTGGCGGGATTACCAGCGTGTGTATTCATCCCGATTTGCGTGGGCAGGGTTGGGGAAGACGGGTTATGGAAGCAGCCTTGCAACGCTCTTGGCAGCGTGGAGATGCCTTCTCTATACTTTTTGCCCGGCGGGCGGTGGATGGTTGGTACCCCAAACTGGGATATGTTGGTATTGGTTGTCATCTTGAACTGCGACTTGAGCGACCTTTTGGGATTGACTCGCTCCTTTCTTCCTTTGCAGGAACCACCCAGATTGGTGCTATCGAAGCCTATCGGGATATTTATACCGCTGCATATGCCGACTCATATCAAGGCTTGATTCTGAGCTTTTATCGAGATGCGGAATGGTGGCAAAATTTAAAACAAAGGCTGGCACGCCGGATAAATCCTGAAGATTTTATTAACGTGTTGGTTAGAGATAAGCCGATTGGTTATTTTATTTTGAAACAAGGCAGGGTGATTGAAGCAGCATCTCCAGGCCAACATCGCGCTGATTTTATAACCGGCCTGACGCAGTTTTTCACTATCTTTGATAGTGAAAAGTTGACCCTGGCTTTGCCATCGGGTCATTGGTGTATTGAGTTTTTGAGGCGAATGAATCATACCTTAAGCGTTCGCTATTCCTGGGATGGGGGTCATATGATCCGCATCTTAAATAAAAGTGTGTTTAAGGATATTGTATTGGGGAGTGTAGGCAGCGAATCTTATCAGATAGTAGATGAGTTGTTTGAGTATTACAATATATCTGAGCACGAGAGCGCCCGGCGGTTGTTATTGACGATCATAGGCGTCTTGACGCCGGCTCAAGGTAAACAGGCGTCAAAAAACCCGGTTGTTTTGGGAACTTCTCTATTACCGATGCTGCCCACCTGGTCCATAGTGGATGAATTGTGAAAGAAGTGGTTGCTAAATGAAAGTCATCAGAGCCAATAGTTTAGAATTTGCCGAACTTTGGCAACGATTGTTTCTGGACAGTGAGTTTCAGCATCCCCTTTACCAACCCTGGAATATAGAATTCTACAAGGCCCTTGCGCCAGAGTCACAGTTTAAGGATTGCTCTTTTGTGGTTGGCTAGCAGAGAATGCCACTGCTAGGGGTGCGGATGGCTTTAAAAGTATCTCCAAAAGGGGATCAAGAACTTTCCGGTTTTGGCTTACCCTTGTTGTATATCGAAAACCAAAACGTAGACTCTACGCAACTTCGGGGCGCTCGCAGACTCTTCAAAACCGAATTCGATCGTGTTCTGCAAACTTACCCGGTAGCTTCTATTATTTACGAAGATTTCTTAAAAGGCGGCGTGCTGTCATTTGTGGGGCAACATTTACTAGATAAGGGAGGGCAAGCGGTTTCGTGCTTTAGACAAATGCTTGATCTTTCTGCTCCAGAGACCGGTCTGCGTCGTCAAGTTCGCAAAAGTTATAAAAGCCTTATCAATTGGGGTGAAAAGAATCTTTCTCTACGAGTATTCGACCGGAAAACGATAGTCCCGGAAGATATTGAAAAATTTCGACAATTGCATATTTATGCGGCAGGTAGGGAAACCCGGTCTCTCCAAACCTGGTATTTGCAATATGAAATGATTCGTCATCAAGAGGCTTTTGCTATTCTGGGTGAACTTGAAGGAGAATTGGTGACAGCCGCCTTATTTCCTTATAGCCCAAAATATTGTTACTACGGGGTGTCTGCTTCAAAGAGGGAGTTGTTTAGCAAGCCTCTCTCCCATACCCTCATCTGGCGGGCTATATTTTATGCCAAAGAACAAGGCTGTCGTTTTTTTGAGCTTGGAACCCAAAATTATCCAAAGCAAGGTGACCCGCCCCCTACACAAAAAGAGTTAGGTATTAGCACCTTCAAACGTGGTTTTGGTGGGCAAACTCAGGTTAGACTAAATATTTCACTTAAAATAGATCAGAATTCCATATCTGAGGCGGAAAAGCAGTGATTACTATTTACCCAACCCATACAGAAAAAAGTAATGATGAGCAATCTCACTTTTTTGAGGCATTAAGCCAATTAACCGGGTTAAAAAAAACCCCATTTTCCTGTGGTCGGGCGGCGATGGTATATGGCTTGCGAGCGTTGGGAATAGGACGGATGGATGAAATTCTGGTGCCACCCTATTTGGGCCATTGTGTTCTCTCTGCGTTGGCCAGAACATCATTTCCCACGATGACTCCTTCTCACCGGACGAAGATTATTTTAGTTTTTCATCAATTTGGTTACCCACAAAAAATTAGCGCAATTGAGAAAGTAGCCTCAAAGAATGACTGGATAATTTTGAATGACTGCGCCAATACAATCTTTTCTTCCTGTCGCGGAGAACCGGTCATAAACTGGGGTGATTTTTCTGTGCTCAGTTTTGCCAAGCTTTATCCGTGTACTTTAGGAGGAGGGCTTATTTCTACCAAAGGTGAAATTCAAGAAGCAATTGAAACAAACCACGCAGCGATGAGCCTCAGTCATTTCAACCGTGTTAATATAGCTCATGAGACTCTGGAAAAAGCACATAAAAACCTTTTAGGGGTGGAAGCGCAGTTTGAGATTGAGGCGGTCTTTGGCTACCTGCCAGAACTTGTTGCCTTTCCTAACAGATATTTATCCTTATTGCCTCAGACAACTCAAGAAATTGAAGAGGACACTAACCACAGGCGGCGACTATTAAATATTGTCAACTCTTACTTCCCTGATCGTGTTCCTGACTGTTCCGAATGTGATGTGGTACCCTTTGCTATTCCAGTTTCAGGAGAGCCAGCTCAATTAGAATTGGTATCTGGTAGAATTAAACAGGAACTGAGGGTGGATGTGCCTGTTCTGCATTTTGATTTTGCCAAAAATATGTTGCAGCCCGACTATAGGAAATCGTTGGTGATTGGCTGCCACAAAGATTGGCGTGAAAATATTGTCATAGATATCTGTGAAATGATTAAGAGAGGAAGAGATGTGAACCAATAGCGAGTTGTTATTGGCACAGGAGAGTTTAATGACATCTGACTTAGAAAAGAAATTTTTGACATAACCGTTTATTATAGAAGGAGAGGCCATGAAAATTTTGCTTATAAATATCTCTTTAAGGCCAAATCCAGCTCGGATTTTATTGCCGATTGGGTTAGGGTACGTTGCTTCAGCAATGGATCGAGCCGGTTTTGAGTTCGATTTATTGGACCTAGACGCACATCCACAATCTCCCGAACAAACTGAGCAATTCCTGCGTACTCATCGCTACGATGTAGTTGCTATGGGCTGTATCGTAACAGGTTACAAATACGTTAAGTGGATTTCCCAGACGATCAGGGAAGCATTTCCAGATACGGTGATTATAGTAGGTAATACTGTAGCTCAGTCGATCCCTAACATCTTATTGAGCAAGACAGAGGCTGATGTTGCTGTGATGGGTGAGGGTGATGAAACCATCGTGGAGTTGCTGCAACGCCTGGAAACTTCACGTGATTTAGAGGGTATTCTTGGAATCTGGTATAAACAGAATGGCACAATTGTTTCAAATCTCTCCCGTCCTGTTATCAAAAACGTTGATGAAATACCCTTTCCAAATTGGGATTTGTTTGACATAGAAGTCTACATTAACAAAATGTTTCTGCCAACGGATGAATTTTTGCCACCCCTCCCTTTCGAACAGATCCGACCTCTATTGGTAAATACGGCGCGAGGTTGTCCGTATAGTTGTACATTCTGTTATCATATTTTCCGTGGCGAGAAATACCGCTATCACTCGGCCGAATCTATCGTCAAGGAAATGCTGCATTGGCACGAGCACTATGGGATCAACCATTTTGGCTTTGCTGACGAACTTACCTTCTTTGCGCCCAGGCAAGCGGAACATTTTGCCGATGTCCTGTTGGCAAGTGATTTACAGGTCTGGTGGACGGCTGACGCCCGGAGTAAACTCTTTTTCAAAGACGAACACATTGAAGTAGCCCGTAAACTAAAACAGGTTGGCTGTATGGCGCTTGGTTTTTCGCTGGAGTCGGCTGATCCGGACATCCTCAAGTGGATGGACAAGAGGGTGGGACCTAAAGAGTTTTCACGTCAGGTACAGATATTGAGGGAGGCTGGCATAATTTCGCACACCTCGCTTGTTTTTGGTTATCCTAATGAGACTGAAGAGACAATCAAGGCTACCATTAATTGCTGCATCGCCAATGATGTCTACCCCAGTGCAGGATACTTATTACCTCAACCCGGTAGTCCGATGTACGAATATGCCCTGGAATATGGCCATATCCAAGATGAGGAGGAATATTTGCTAGCAATGGGTGATCGTCAGGATTTGCGTATAAACATGACCCAGATACCGGACGCCGAATTGGAATTAATATTAAAACGTGAATTGCAACGTTGCAAGACGGAATTAGGCTTGGATCTGCCAGACAAGGCTCTGCTGAGAAAATATGCCGTTTATTCGCCCAAGGAAGAGACCAAGCAAAAGACGGTCCCGGTACCATTACACTAGATCCGACATCCAGGATAAACATAAATAATGGTAATGGTATATGCAGAACAATAATTTGCGCATCCTATTTGTTGATAGAATCACCTTTTTTTCGCTAATGCATTTGTCTATGTTCCGTCAGTCGGTTCAGACAATCTGGTATTTTGATCCTGTTAGGTCATCGGCGCAACGATGGCTGCGTTTGTTTCGCATATTGGGTTTGATACGTGCTGAGATGCGTCAAATTGAGAATTATATTGGCCAAGTGCGGAATCAAGATGGGGATATTGAGATTACCAGATTGCGCGATTATGCCCGTTCTATCTCGGCCAAGATTAGGCAAGAACAACTTGTTCCAAATCCGCTGATCAAAGCGATGGGGTTAGAATGGGCAACCGATAAGGTCGTGTTATACTTTGAGAAACTGGTTGAGCAAGAGATGGGTACGGAATGTTTACGCATCGGTCTGGCCGAGTGGGTGGTACGAACCCAGTTGCACATCTTTCCCGCACAATGGGCCTTGTTGATAGAACGTAAGCAGTGGTTTTTATATCTGGAAGAGCACGCCCGGTTGCAGGGTATTCAACTGTTAGCTTATCCTGGTTTCTTGAACCTGGGAAATATAAGATTTCGCCTATTCCCGGCGGCAAAGAAGACACTGCGTATTTTATTAAGATCTGTCCAAAACCGGTGGAAGCGCGCCAGGGAGTCTGTCTATGTGGGTGATTTGTCAGGCGAGGCAACTATTGAGCAATCTTCTCCCTCAACAATTGCAATTCGCTACTGGCATCGGAAGTTGAGCTTTGATCCGACCAAGCGTTCAGAATTCTTTTGGCTTAATGGATCAGGAATCCCTTATTCAGAAGTGTTGCTGTATGACTATGCGACCGATAAACCACTAGATGCTGAAACTCTGAACAGGATCAAGATGTATGGAATTAGGTTATTGGGACATGACCCGGGAATTCCGGCCTGGTCTCCAACATGGCGTAAGTTCAAAGTTTTTTTGCAAATTGGGCTAAAACTAATCTTGGCTGTGTTGACCTGTTTTATACACAGGCAATGGGTTTCATTGCATTATGTAGGTATACTATTGACATTAGCTTTAGACTACGCTCATTGGTATGATTTTTTTACTGCCAATTATGTGCGCGTGCATATTGGCACGGTCAATACAAGTGTAGGCCAGGTTTTGGCATTGGATGCGCTGGGTGGAGTCAGTATAGCCTACCAATACTCCACCGGAGTTACCCTATCTCCTCCCACCGTTCTTACGGCTGGGGAGAATGTACAATTTGTCTTCTCATCCGTTTTTGAACAAACCTGGCGGCGCGTTGAGCCGCTGGTAGATAGCTTTGTGTATACCGGGTTTATCTATGACCAGGCAATCCAGGCAGTACGTGGCCTTGACCGCGTAGCCGAGACGAGGAGGCAACTTCAAGCCAATGGCGTGCGCTTCATTCTGTGCTTTTTTGACGAAAATTCTCTAAACAGATGGGATGTTTTTCATTGGGATGATGATGCTGCGGATGATTACGAATACCTGCTTAAATGGCTGCTGGCTGATCCAACTTTAGGTGTTGTCTTCAAGCCCAAAGTTTCCACAAACCTCTTTCGACGAATTGCTCGTGTTTCAGGCTTGATTGACCAGGCTATGCAGACCGGGCGTTGCCGGTTTTTAACCAGTGATACACTTGTAGGCAGTATCTTTCCAGCAGAAGCTGCGTTGATGGCCGATTTGTGCGTTGGTTGGTTAACCGGTACCACGGCTGCTTTGGAGGCTCATCTGGCAGGAGTGCGGTCCGTATTGATCAATCCCGCCCGCTTTAGTAGCTCCTTGTTCAATACTTGGGGCCAGGATCGGGTGGTATTTGATAATTGGTCGTCGCTGCGGACCATGGTTGAAAAGTATCGAGCCGCACCGGAGGCTTATCCCGGGTTCGGTGACTGGTCTCCTGGGTTAGACGCTTTTGACCCCTTTCAAGACGGACAGGCTAGCCTGCGGATGGGGTCATACATCCGGTGGGTTTATGAGGCTCTCAAGCAAGGTGCTGCTAAAGAGACCGCTCTGGCCGTAGTGGCAGAAAAGTTTAAACAACGGTGGGGCGATAACCACATAACATGACAATGGCTGATAAAGAACAACAGATCAAAAATACTTTTATCTATCTGCTGCCTTTGGGCATAAGCAATATCTTGCCTTTTATTACCGTCCCTATATTTACCAGAATTCTAACCCCAAACGATTATGGAGTATTGGCTTTGGCCACGGTATACGCAATTTTCGTTAACGGCCTGGGGAATTTTGGGATGACGGCAGCATACGACCGTAATTATTTTCAATATCGAACCGATCTTCTGCGGACGGCCCAATTACTGTACTCCACGCTCCTGTTTGTCTTGTCCAATTTTCTTCTCTTGGCCGGCCTGACTTACGTGTTGAGAGGGGCTCTGGCAAAGTTGCTTATTGGTTCTGTCGAGTATGGAGATATTCTGTTTTGGGTACTGTGCGCTCAGTTTTTTAACAGCATAAACGCCTATTATTTGGCCTATTTCAAGAATTCCGAAGTAGCCAAAGATTTTGTGGTTTATACAACTGCGAGTAGCCTGATCAACTTTGCCGTATCATTTTTTCTGGTAGCTTATCTGCGGATTGGGGTCATGGGATTGGTAATTGGTCAGTTATCTTCTGGGGCCATAATATTTGGTATCTTAAGTTATAAATTTATAACTGCCTGGTCATTTTCATTGGATAAAACCATACTTTTTGAGTCGCTCAAAATAGCTTACCCTCTGACGCCTCGGATATTTCTGGGGGTGGTGAGTGCTCAGTTTGATAAATATATGATTGGCCTGCTTGTTTCAATTGGGGGGGCAGGCATATATAGTATTGGCCAAAAGATTTCCTATATAGTTTTTTCTTATATTACTGCCATTCAGAATGTCTTTTCCCCCCAGGTCTACAAAAAAATGTTTGATCTGGAAGAAACAGAGGGCGGTCGGGCCATTGGTCGATACCTGACTCCATTTGCTTACATTTCTCTCTCCGTAGCTTTACTGATTGCTCTTTTTTCAGAGGAAATTATCCTCATATTGACGCCGCCTTCTTACCATGGGGCCATTTATATTACCATTATACTTTCTATCTTCTATGGAACTCAATTTTTCGGAAAGTTAGCCGGTTCTCAGCTTATATTCGCCAAGAAAACGCATATTACTTCACTCTTAACAGTAATAGGACTGCTAATTAATGTAGGGCTAAATATCCCCTTTATTATGAACTGGGGGGCCGTGGGCGCTGCCTGGGCTACGCTTTTGGCCGGGTTGATTTCT
>JAJRVO010000287.1 GCA_024277275.1 Chloroflexota bacterium | reverse complement strand
CTTCCTACTCCATTGTTAAGAGAAATTTATGACCACACTGGATAACAGAACCATAGAGCGCCTAATTGATATCATTAGCCAGGAAGTTTTGCGCGTTGCGCAAGGACAAGGCAAAATATCGCCTCCATCCAAATCAATGGCATCGTGCGATTCCTGCGTCAATTGCCTGGGGCAATGCGCCCAAAAATGCCCCGACAAAATTATGGCCGCCATTAAAGCCGGAGCAGAGCGTTTTACCGCCAGTTTGGGGATTAGTGGCGTAAACACAGAAATTGCTCACTTTATTGACCATACCCTACTTAAACCAGATGCTACGCCGCAACAAATTACTCAGCTATGCCACGAAGCATTGCTATACAGTTTTGCTTCGGTTTGTGTCAACCCCACTCACGTAAAGCTGGCGGCCCAACTGCTGCAAAACTCAGATGTAAAAGTATGTACGGTGGTTGGCTTTCCACTGGGGGCCACATCGACCCAGGCCAAAGTGTCCGAAACCGAACAAGCCCTTAATGATGGCGCAACCGAAATTGATATGGTTATTAATATTGGCGGGCTTAAGGGTAAAGATAACTACCTGGTCGAACAAGACATTGCCGGTGTAGTGAGCGCCGCCCATCGTCGGGGTGCGCTCTGCAAGGTAATTATTGAGACTTCCTTGCTAACTGATGAGGAAAAGGTAAAAGCCTGTCAATTGGCTAAAAAGGCCGGGGCCGACTTTGTAAAAACTTCAACCGGCTTTAGCGGCGGCGGAGCAACTATTGAAGATGTAACGCTAATGCGGCAAACAGTTGGGCCAACCATAGGGGTAAAGGCTTCTGGAGGCATTAAAAACCTGACCGATGCCCAAAGTATGGTTGCTGCCGGAGCTACCCGTTTGGGAGCCAGCGCCGGCGTAAAAATTATTCAAGAGGCACAATCATGATGAACCTTTGCCCATCTTGTCGAATAGGACGCTTGGGAAAACGCTCGATGGCTTACATTGAGTGGCACGGAAGAAACCTGTTAATAGCAAACCGAATGCCGGCCCACGTCTGCGACGTTTGCGGCGAGCGAATTTATGACGATAACGCCCTGGAAAACTTGCAGCGATTGCTGTGGTCTAAACCGCCGGGCGCAACAACGGCAATTCTCAACAGGAACAGTTAATGCTGATTGCAAAAGTAGTGGGATCAGCCGTAGCTACCATTAAGGATGAACATTTAGTTGGAACCAAGCTACTGGTTGTACGCGAGGCAAATATTAACGGCGAGGTAACCGGCAAACCTTACGTAGCCGTAGATACCGTTAATGCGGGCGGGGGGGATTTAGTGCTAACTGCCGCGGGTTCATCTGCTCGACAAACCGGGATCACCAAAGACCGGCCGGTTGACGCCGTTATTATGGCTGTTTTGGACAGCCTTGAAGTTGGCGGCGAATTCACGTATCGCAAATCATAAGACGCCCCCAAATGCTATTAGGAAAAATTGTTGGCACGGCGGTAGCTACCATAAAAACACCGGAACTCAAGGGCGTAAAATTGTTGGTGGTTCAACCGCTTAACAAACACCAACAACCAATTGGAACCCTGCAAGTGGCCGCCGATGTTACGCAGGCCGGCATTGGCGACACGGTATTTATGGTTAGATCGCGTGAAGCCGCTCTGTCTATGATGGACGAAAAATTTGTACCGGTAGACCTGGCCGCTATTGGGATAGTAGATACAGTTAACCTGGATGAATCTATTAAGGATTTTGAGCTGTCTTTAGGCTACTCAAAATTTAATTAGACCATTCCTTGTATCTTATCAAAAAACAGGGGTTTTGGCACAAGTGGAGAGTATTACGGGGCGCATACCTCTTGATTATTGCTAAAGTAATTGGCACTATTGTTTCAACTATAAAACATTCGGCTTATCACAGTTACAAGATACAAATGGTTCAACCGCTCCATTTGGTCGACCAACCTCCCGACGACGCCTTTTTGGCTCTGGACAATGTAGACGCCGGCATAGGGGATACAGTTTTGGTTATGAGAGAGGGAAACGGCGCCCGACAGATTACCCAAATTAAAGATGCGCCTATTATCTCTATGATTGTAGGCATTTTAGACTCGGTTGAAATAGGGTAAAATTTTTTTATACAAAAAAATTATGATAGGTTGAGGATATTAAAATGGCTGGAGTTCATCGAATTAGCGCTGGCCGGGTTACGGCCGATTTTTTTACCGCCAGTTATCGTTTTTCTGCCACCGCTATTGTTTACAACCGGCGTTTAATAGATGTTTTAAGTGATCGCACCACTAATTACCTGGACATGGTCGATATATATGTTTCCCGAATTAACAATCCGGGCGACATTGTGGCTACTTACCAAAAAGGAACGCTGATAAAAGAAGAGCTTAACTTTATTATGTTAGCCACTGAAGCTGAGGGTACGTCAAAAGAGCGGCATTTTGCTAATCGAGAAAACTTGCCTATCTTTATATCCATACCATCCTTTGAAATTCATGGCAAAATTCAGTGGGGGGCCAAGGAATTACATGTCAAGAAACTCCTGGTCTCTGACACACAAAACTTTTTGCCTATAGTGGAAGCCACGGCTACCAATTCCCTTTTTCCAGAAGTCGTTTTTCAGGGACCAATGGCGCTGGTCAATAAATCAAAAATACAAGTTGTATGCGCCAGCAGCCTGTCGATGAAATCAAACCTTCCAGACCGCAGCAGAGGTTTTTAATGGCCAGCATTCTAGTAATTGACGACGACAAAGACATCCTACGCCTATTAGAATTCACCCTTAAACGAGCGCATCACACCGTCATCACGGCTAATGACGGCAAACAAGGATTGGTAGAAACCAAAGCCAAAAAACCAGACCTGGTTGTATGTGATGTTATGATGCCAAAAATGACCGGCTATGATTTCTGTAAGCGGGTACGAGCCGACTCACACATCAAAAATATCCCAATTATCATCTTTTCGGCTCGCTTCCAACCCATTGATAGACAAACCGCCCTTGACGCCGGGGCCACAGACTATTTACCCAAATCTACTACTCCAGACGCTTTGGTACAGCGCATAGCAGAACTATTGCCCGCATCTACCAGGGTTGCTCGCGGCATGTTTGGCCTGTTCAGTTTAAGAGGCGGGGCAGGCGTTACCAGCTTGTCAGTTAACCTGTCGGTTGTTCTAACCCTCACCCAAAAAACCAGCGTGTCCCTGATAGACCTGGCTTTACAAGGCGGGCATGCATCAGTTATGCTTGGTATGCGCCCCACCAGCAATGTTGCCCAGGCCATTGC
Source organism: Chloroflexota bacterium (assembly GCA_024277275.1). Taxonomy (GTDB): domain Bacteria; phylum Chloroflexota; class Anaerolineae; order 4572-78; family J111; genus JAJRVO01. The sequence goes on along the minus strand of JAJRVO010000287.1, from coordinate 1,607 downwards.
AGCCAGCCAGGGCAACTTTTCCCGTAGCGCCCTAAAACCTCACTTTATGCAACATAGTTCTGGGGTGCAACTACTGGCTTCGGCCCCAACATTTGTCCAGGGATTATCGCCCACCGATGACAGCTTATTAAATATGATCAATGGCCTAAACTCTATGTTTTCAATGACCGTTTTGGATGCCCCCCATATCCTGGAACTACACTTTTCTCCCATCCTGCAAATTGTAAATAAGCTTATTCTGGTTCTCTCCACCGATATGCCATCCCTGCAATCAACAGCCATAGCCTTACAAGGACTAACCAAACTAGGTATGCCAGACGAGAACATTGAGTTGGTGGTCAACCAAATTACGCCATATAACTCTCTGCCCATAGATACTATCCAAAAAGCGCTTAAGCGCCCCATTCTGGCAACTATTCCCTTTGAAGCCGATATGGTAAAAGCGGTCAACAGTGGCAAACCCCTGGTTTTAAGTAATCCCCGGTCGGCAGCGGCGGCAGCCATCGGCAAACTGGCAAACGTACTGCTTACCTAAATGCATCGCCAAAATGATTTCAAATATTGATAATCAAAAAGAAAAGGCGCTACGCCAAGAAATTGTTCATGTCTGCCAGCTACTTTATGACAAGGGTTTAATTGTAGCTACAGATGGCAACATCTCTGCTCGACTAGACGACAACACCATTTTGATAACCCCCAGCGGCCTTTGCAAAGGGCTAATGACCCCCGATCAACTCATTACCATCAATCTGGATGGTCGCAAGGTAGGCCCCGATACTCCGGCTAACCGGCTCCTTAAACCCACATCTGAAACCGCCATGCATCTGGAAGCCTACAAACAGCGACCCGACGTTATGGGCGTGGTGCATACACATCCTCCCTATGCTATTGCCCTGAGTATTGCCGGTATTACTCTGGCCGACTGTATGCTCCCGGAAGCCATTATGTTTCTGGGTTTAACGCCCACCACCCCCTACTCAACACCCGCCAGCGAAGAAAACGCCCAGGCCATTCGAGAAGTCATCGTCGGACACGATGCGTTAGTCTTACAACGGCACGGCGCTCTAACCGTTGGCAGTAGCCCCCTCAATGCCTACTACCGCACCGAAACTCTGGAGCAAGTAGCCCGAATTACCTTTATGCTCCATCAGCTTGGAGGCGGACAACCACTGCCACCTTTTCAGGTGGAAAAACTCATTAAAATTCGTCAGGATATGGGCCTCGGTCGCGCTGCCGATGAAGCAGATTTTTGCGAAATTTGCGGCGTTTGCCATCTAAACGGCCAACACGTCCAATCAACCGAATCAAACCCCAACCACTCCAAAACTGACCTGATTCAAACAATTACTGAGCGGGTTATGCAAGAACTTGGAGAAATGAAATAACTGCCTCTAATCTCCAATTTCTAATTTCTCCAATTTGCCCGAAACCCTTAATAGTGGTATATTACCCGCCGCTACAATGTAGTGGTCCGCTGCAATGTAGTGGCCCGCTGCAATGTAGTGGCCCGCTGCAATGTAGTGGCCCGCTGCAATGTAGCGGCCCGCTGCAATGCAGCGGCCTGTTGCTTTGACGCGGCAATATTATCAAAAAAGCCCCCATCGTCT
>JAJRVO010000286.1 GCA_024277275.1 Chloroflexota bacterium | reverse complement strand
GCAACAGCCACAACCGCCACCGAGATAAATCTGCCATCCTTAAACCGTGATTTTGTCATTGTGATTCTCCTTAGTAATGAGAATTAAATAACTGTCCCTCAACATTGTAATTGGTAAATGGTAATTGGTTATTAAGCCAATCCCTAATTACTAATTACCATTTACTGCGCTCTGAAATGAGACAGTTATTTAATCCCGATTCCTTATTGGTAATTGGAGATTGGTAATTGGTAAATCCCCAATCCAAAATCTAAAATCGTCAGTCCTGTTACTGTTGCTCTACATTACTGCCCAGCCATTGCATATAAGTGATCATGGCGATGCCTTTTTTGTTGGGCGCTTTACCATCGTAGAACCAGGTATATCTGGGCATAACCGAAGTGGGAGCCACGGCTTGCGGGTTGTAGAAATGAGCTGCGTGCCAGTCGTTTGAGCGGAAGCCGGACTCGCGGGAGAGGTCGGGGCCAACGCGGCGAGTGCCCAACAGTTGAGGCAGCATTAGCTCGTGCTGCTGTTCGGCGGCGGTGGAGACCGGGCCAAAGCGCACGTCCTCGTTGGCTACGGGTCTAACTTGTTGCGTATGACAATGCCAGCAGGCTTCGGCGATGTAAACATTGCGCCCCAGGTTCAGGGCTTCCCGGTAATTTTCCGAAGTTGGCCCGCCGGGATAGTAGGTCTCAAATTGCTCAGGGTATTGGTTAGACATCGCAATGAAGTAGGGGCTGACATCTTGCGACATTTCATCCAGGCTGGTGTAGGGCAGGTCGCTGATTGCATTTACTGTGACCACTCCCGACACAATAAAGGCCAGAGCAAAGAAGCCAATTCCGGCGACCAGGAAGATAAATTGGAATTTTTCAATTGTTTTTTCCATAACGTTCTCCTGTTGTAAACACCTGCCTTGAGCCAAATGCGATACTTTTAGTAATTAGTAATTAGTGAACCAATAACCATTTACTAATTACTAATTACCAAAATACTCAGCGTCCAGGCAGGTACAATGAGGTAGTAACCAATGTTTATTTGGCCGGAGCCACTGCCGGCATACCAACGCTTGCTTCTTCGGTTTCGGGGCGGGTGTAGGTCATGTACATGTTGTAAGCAAAGAGCAGAATTCCGACAAACATTAACAGTCCGGTAGCCGTGCGGAAGAGCCAGATTAGGCGGACGGATTGGAGCGATACTTCCCACGGGGCCAGGCCCTTCCAGAGAAAGCCTTCAACCAGACCGGCAGAGGTGAGGGCTACAAACATAGAAGCCAACCCGATGGTACACATCCAGAATACCCACTCATGCAACGCCGGCGACCACCAGTTTTGCTTGCCCAAAACGCGCGGCCAGAGGTCGGTGGTAATGCCGATAAGCCAGAAGCCGAACGTGCCAAACATAATCAAGTGCGCGTGGCCTACCACCCAGTCGGTAAAGTGAACAAATTCCTGCGCCCAAAACTGAACATGAACGGCGCACTGGATACAGGTTATCACGTAAAAAACCATTCCGGTGTAGAACCAGCGGATAGGCATATTTGTTACAGGGGCCAGTTCTCGCCCGCGCAGGGTCATAAAGAAGTTGATAAAGACGGTGACAACCATAATCTCAATGGCAACAGTGGACACCACGGCTCCAAACTGAGCAAACATAGGGATGGTGCTGTAAATAAAGTGGTGTACCCCCTGCAACGGGTAAAAGAAGGCCAGTCCCCAAAAACCCAGCAGCGAAACCGCGTGACTCCAAATGGGTTTTTTAAGCAGCGAAGGCACAAAGAAGTACATCATCCCCCAACCCAGCGGCGTCACCAGCAGGCCAACCAGGTCGTGAATATAAAGCCCGACAAAGGTGGCTCCCCCCGCGCCGGGGATAAACTCCGGCAGGAAGTTGCCCATCGCATAGGTTAAAATGACCCAGATAAAGGCAACCGAGAAGTACCACAGGCTAACGTACATGGGTTCTTTGCTGCCAAATTTAAAGATGGGGGTTAAAAATTGGATGGCAATTAAAATCAGGCCGACCAATACCAGGGTATCGATGGGGAAGAGGATGCTGCCGTTTGGGCTGAACATATTTGGGGTCTCGCCCCATTCTACAGCTTGACCGTGACCGGCCAGAATACCCACTACCGTCCACAGGATTATAAAGAGGTAAACCCAAAAGATAAGCCAGCCAAGCCTGTCGTCCAGAACCTTGCTTTTTGTTAGCCGGGGTACTGCCCAATAAAGCCCGGCCAGAAAGACGTTGACAATAAACCCAAAAGCCACCCCGTTGGTGTGAATCATACGGATACGGCCCGGCGAGAGAAACTCGATGCCGGGGAATGGGTACATATTGTTAAGCTGAAGCGCATAAAAAACACCCATCAACATGGCGATAATTAAAAAGCCAAAGCCGACGATAATGTGCGCCTTAACTAACCCCAAATTTATCAGGGGTTGGTTAATTGACATTTTTTGCTGTTGAACTGCAACTGTCATCTATCTCTCCTTTCTACATATGAAAATTCCATTTTCATACCGTGCTTATGGCGCGGGGAATGTGGAGGGACACCCCCCGCGCCATAAGCGATTATTTTTGTTCTGCCAAGAATTGGGCTAATGTTTCTATTTGTTCTTGGGTCAGGCGGTCGCTAAAGTTTGGCGGCATAACCCCGGCCGGGCAGGGACCTGCCGGGCAGAGGTTGGCAATAACGGCATTCGGATCAATGATTGACTCGATGATTTCATCCACGCTCAGGCGACTGCCGACATCGTTATGAGTTGGCCCAACGCCTCCCACAGAGCCAACGGCGTCTAATTGGTGACAACCGTTGCAGGCGGCGTTGATATATATCTCTTCGCCGGTTTCACCTTCAATGGGCGCTGCCGCAGCGGCCAGCTGTATTGGTTCTGTTTCTCCCCAGCCGCCTTCTCTCAAACTTTTGATGTAGGTGGACACGTCTTTAATTTCTTGATCCGTTAGCAGGGGAAAAGCGGGCATGGCTGAACCGGGTATGCCGTTGCGTATAGTGGTTTCCAAACTCACATCGGTGGGAAATGGCCCCGGTTCGCCAAAATAGAAGAATTTAAACTCTCCATTGACAAAGTTTCTGGGCTTAGGATTAAGGAATTCTGCCGCCGGACCGGTCCCCAATCCCTTTTCACCGTGACAGCCAATGCAGTAGGTATCGTAGGTTCGTTTGCCGCTACTGCGAGGGTCTTTGCTAAAGACGTATCCTCGGAATAGGTCGGGGCTGATAACCACTAAAAAAACCAGAACCAGCGATAACCCGGCCAGCCAAGAGAACATTCTTTGAACCATAAATTTCCCTTCTCCTTTCTAAATGTCTTATCAATTAAGTTTTGCTTTTGAGCAAGAAGATGTTTCATAACCGGGAAGTAATAAGTAGGGAGTAGGCAGTAGGCAAAATCCCCCTACTTCTTACTCCATACTTCTTACTCCATACTTCTTACTTCCTTAACCCGTTTTGGTAACACAAATTGCTTCGACAAGGTCGGACGGCGTTACGTTTGCTATCCGTTCTCTATGGTAAACAACCATCTCGTTGCCGCTCATAGCTAAAAAGACAATATGGCGTTTTTGGTCGCTGTCCATCAAGTGCGATACTATTTCGGCGTCCTGTTGCGAGTTTTCGTGACTAACCACAATAGCATCAATTTTTTGACCGTTAAGCATTAATCGGGCCTCGTCCAGGGTAGCAACTTGAGCAACCACCTCTATGCCCTCTTCCTCTAGAAGCCGGCGGATTGCATCGACAAAAAGAGAAGAGTTAGAAACTATAAGCGCCCGACAATCTCTCACACAAAGCTCCGCAAATTGCATTAGGTACATTTAACCACCTTACAACCAGTAGGATACTTTATTCAATGCTATTCGTCATCACAAAAGCGGATGATTTTTGGGCACTAAAAAAGAGCGATCTATTAGATCACTCTTTTGGGTGATATGGGGTGAGTTAAGGGCCTTTATAGACCGCAGAGGTTTTTAAAACCTCTGCGGTCTAAACCTCTGCGGTCTGGACGCTAATTACTGGTAATCCTCCTGCGTCAGTCCAGTTCGCACGGCATAAGCGGCGGCTTCGGCTCGATTGCTTAAGTTTAGTTTTTCCAGAATGTGGCGCATGTGGGTTTTAACCGTGTTTTCAGAAATGTATAAAGCGCCGGCAATTTTCTTGTTGCCCATCCCCTAAGCAACCAGCCTTAAGATTTCCAGTTCCCGGCCGGTTAAAATTGCCGGGGTGGGGGTGGGGTTGGTCAACTCATCCAAAACGCGGGCCATCAAATCCGGCGGCAAAATGGCCTCGCCGGCTGCAATGCGACGGATGGCTTCTAAAACCTGGCTCGACTCGGAGCTTTTGAGCAGATAGCCTTTGGCCCCGGCCTTAACGGCCTGAATCAGGTCTTTGTCTCTTTTGGAGATTGTGAGTATCAACACGTGGGTATCGGGCCGGGCAGCCCGAATACGGCGGGTAGCCTCAACGCCGTTGAGTCCGGGCATATTCACGTCCATAAGGACCACATCAGGTTGCAGTTCCAAAGCCAGCTTTACAGCTTCTTCGCCGTCAGTTGCCTCGCCTATTACGGTTAAATCGTCGGCTTCGTTTAAAATCAGCCGTAGTCCGTGACGCAAAACGGCATGATCATCGGCAATTAATACGTTTATCAAGATGCCCTCTTCTCCAGGTGGTAATCAGGCAATTCGGAAAAAATAATTATCCCGACTGACGTGATGAGTGATGCGTGAGGAAAAGATCACGCAGCACTCATCACGCGATTTGGGTAAGTTATTTAGCGCCATTCCTAAGAGCGTGTTTCTTAAAGACCGCAGAGGTTTTTTGCGAGACATTTTTAAGCGAATTTGCCCCGGTTATGAACCTGACTTACAGTTAAAACCGGCTTCAGAAACCTCTGCGGTCTGGCCCACACGATTTAAGAAACACG
>JAJRVO010000285.1 GCA_024277275.1 Chloroflexota bacterium | reverse complement strand
GGGCCTTATTGGTGAAGCCGGGATTGGGGTTGTGATTGGATTAGCCCAATGGCTTGTCCTGCGCCCCCTAATTCACCAAGCAGGGTGGTGGATATGGGTCACCACCGTAGGCTGGCTTATGGGCTGGGCCGTGATTGTGACCGGAGCTATCATTCCGCCCGACGTCGGGCTTACGGCCTCGGTTATGGCCGGGGCCGTGCTTGGAACTATGGTTGGGATAGCGCAGTGGCTTGTTTTGCGGCGATTGGTTTATCAGGCCGGCTGGTGGGTTTTGGTCAGCGTTGTGGGCTGGAGCATTGGCCTGACCGGCATCTTTGGCGCAACCGTGGCGGGGGCCGTGGTGGGAGCCGTGACCGGATTGGCCCTGGATTTTTTGCTAAGATATCCTCGGCCCGTGACGAGTTTGACGAATGACTAACGACGGACGACGAAAAAAGTGTGAATATCGGGTGTTTCTCATTCGTCATTCGTCTATCGTCAGGTGGAAAAGTGTCAACCAATTTATGAACCATCCCTAGTACACGGCGGCGTAAATCCTTCGGTAGTTTATGGAGTGAAAAAGTGCACTTTTTCACTCCATAAACTAAGCAACGCGCTGCTTGTAACTACCGAAAGACTTCCGCCAAGCTGTACTAGTGTCGTGTCAAGCGTGTTTTGATAGGTTGTAGCATCGGGCCTTGTGCCCGTTTTATGCTTGAAATAACGCCCACAAGGGGCTATACTACCTATCATTTTAGCCTTGACACGACACTAGAAAAGCGAGGTTAATTGAATGTTACAATTTCCAAACGGATTTCTCTGGGGGGCGGGCACTTCTGCCTACCAAATCGAAGGGGCCTGGAACGAAGGCGGTAAAGGCGAAAGTATTTGGGACCGTTTTGTTCATCGCCCCGGCAATGTGCTAAACAACGACACCGGCGATTTTGCCTGCGATCATTATCACCGGATGCCGCAAGATGTGGCGCTGATGAAAAAGTTAGGGCTGCAATCCTATCGTTTTTCCATCTCGTGGCCGCGAGTTTTGCCCGAGGGACGCGGCCCTTCGATAATCTCAGGACGCGGCCCTTCGACAAGCTCAGGACGGGGCGCTGTCAACCCAAAGGGCCTGGATTTTTACGACCGGCTGGTTGATAGCTTGTTAGAAGTCGACATTGTACCCAACGTTACCTTAAACCACTGGGATTTGCCCCAGGCGCTCCAGGATGCCGGCGGCTGGCCCAACCGCGATAACGCCGATTGGTTTGTGGAGTATGCGCGGGTTGTATTTGACCGGCTGGGCGACCGGGTGGCGCTGTGGTCTACCCATAACGAACCGTGGGTGGCGGCTTTTCTGGGATATGCGATGGGTGTCCACGCGCCCGGTATCCGCGACTATGCCCAGGCTTACCAGGCCGTTCACCACTTGCTGCTTTCGCATGGTAAGACGGTGCAACTCTTTCGACAGGGCGGCTATCGGGGCGAAATCGGCATAGTTTTGAATTTAGAGCATTTTCAACCCGCCGGCGACCGTGAAGCAGACCTGGCAGCGTGCGAGCGCGTTTCCCAAGAATTTGCCAATCTATTTCTGGACCCCCTTTTCAAAGGCCATTACCCGGAGATGCTCTTTGACTGGATTGGTTCTCACCAGCCGGATGTACAGGCCGGGGATTTGGGGTTGATTAACCAGCCTATTGATTTTCTGGGGATAAATCATTACCGCACCGAATTGGTTGCTTACGACCCGGACGGTGCGTTGCTTAAAGCTAAGACGACCCCCTTTTCGGCGTCGGGGTGGGGCCAAACCGAGATGGGGTGGGGCATTGATCCGCCGGGCTTGCCGGCAGAGTTGCTTAACGTTAAAGAAAATTACGGCAACCCCAAAATGTACATCACCGAAAACGGCTGCGCTTTTCCCGATACGCCCGACAATACCGGCTTTGTGGTCGATGAGAAACGGATTGATTATTTGCGCGCTCACATACAGGCAGCCTTTGAGGCCATTGAGTCCGGCGTCAACCTGCAAGGCTATTACGCCTGGAGCCTGATGGACAACTTTGAGTTGGCTATGGGCTACGGCCCGCGTTTTGGCCTGGTTCGTGTAGATTATAAAACGGGGCAACGTATCCCCAAACAAAGCGCGCGCTGGTATAGCGAGGTCATTGCGCAGAACGGTGTAGACGAGTAGCTTGTGCGCTGAATTGGAGATTCACTTCAATTTCCCAATTTCAGTTTGGTAGGCCGGGTTGAGGTACGAAACCCGACAAATTTGGATGGATTGTGTTGGGTTTCATTCTTCAACCCAACCTACCCTGGAAGAATCTGACAAGCTGACCGGCTGACAAGCTAAAAAGCTATTTTCAAGGGAACAGTCAAAAATGACCAACCAACACCACTGGTGGCAACAAGGCATCATCTACCAAATCTATCCTCGTTCTTATCAAGATAGCAATGGCGACGGCATTGGCGATTTGCCGGGTATCATCCAGCGGCTTGATTACCTCAAAAGCCTCAATGTCGACGCCGTTTGGCTGTCGCCCATTTACCCCTCGCCGATGCACGATTTTGGCTACGATGTGGCCGATTTCACCGGCATCCACCCGATGTTTGGCACAATGGCCGACTTTGACCGGCTGCTGGCCGAAGTACACCAACGAGGGATGAAACTGATACTCGACCTGGTTCCCAACCACACCTCCAACGAACACGCCTGGTTCATCGAGAGCCGCAGCAGCCGCGATAATCCCAAACGCGATTGGTACATCTGGGGCGACCCCGCCCCCGACGGCGGCCCGCCCAACAATTGGCTCAGCGTTTTTGGCGGCCCGGCCTGGACGTTTGACGAGCAGACAGGCCAATATTATCTGCACCAATTTGTAAAACAGCAGCCGGAACTCAACTATCGCTGCCCGGAGGTGTTGCCGGCAATACTGGACGTGATGCGTTTTTGGCTGGACAAGGGCGTCGATGGCTTCCGGGTGGATGTTATCACCTTTATGCTAAAGGATGACCGCTTTTTGGATGAGCCGGTCAATTCCAATTGGGACGGCGTGTGGCCCTTTGCCCAATTGCAGCATATCTACACCCAAAATCTACCCGGAGTTCACCACATTGTTCAACAGATGCGGTCTGTGCTGGATGAATATGATGAGCGGATGATGGTGGGCGAGATTTATTTACCTACTACCGAACTGGTTAAATATTACGGCCAAAATCTGGACGAATGTCACCTCCCCTTCAATTTTCTCTTGATTGTCGGAGATAATTTTGCTCCTCATCCCTGGAACGCTCTTGCCATCCGCCAAACCGTTGACGCTTACGAAGCCGTTTTACCGGAGGGCGGCTGGCCCAACTGGGTTCTGGGTAACCACGACCAGCATCGAGTGGCTACCCGCGTTGGGGCGGCCCAGGCGCGCGTGGCCAATATGCTGCTGCTGACGCTGCGCGGTACGCCAACTATCTACTATGGCGAGGAAATCGGTATGGAAAATGTACCCATCCCCCCGAAGATGGCGCAAGACCCGCCCGCCGTCAATCAGCCGGAAATTGCCGACACCTTTGGCCGCGACCCGGAACGCACCCCTATGCAGTGGAACGACTCTCCCAACGCCGGTTTTGCCGCCGAGGGAGTACCAACCTGGCTGCCCGTAGCCAATGATTATGCCGACCGGAATGTCGCCGAACAGGAAGATGATTCCGCATCAATGTTGAATTTTTATCGCGCCCTGACCGCGCTCCGTCGCGCCGAACCGGCCCTAAACGCGGGCGATTACGAGTCGGTGGATACGGGGGTGGAGGATATTTTTGCCTACTTGCGCATCGCGCCGGATACCGGCCGTTTTCTGGTTGTGCTGAATTTTGGCGCAGGTGAGCATAGGCTTGATTTAAGCAAAGTGGCAAGCGATGCCGCAATCGCTGTCGCCACGGATATGGTACGCAGTGGTAAG
>JAJRVO010000284.1 GCA_024277275.1 Chloroflexota bacterium | reverse complement strand
GACGGCGGACGAATGAAACGGTATAACAAGGTTTTTGTCGTTCGTCCATCGTCTTTCGTCAGATTGAATAAAACGACCTAAACAATTACCGAATCATCTCATAAATGTGAGACAAAAATATGGCTGGCGATCAAAATAAATTTCAAGCGGCAATGACGCATGCAGAGCGTTTTAGCGGGGAGGGCAAGTGGATTGAAGCCTTAAAAGCTTATCGGTTTGCTATGTCTGAGTTTCCCAATAACGAAAACGCTATCATTGGCTTTGGTAGGGCGGCTTTGTCTTCTAGGAATTTAGAGCTTGCTCAAAAGGCATTTCAGCAGGCTTTAAAGATTAACCCAACCAATCTTGATGCGCTCAATTCTATGGGAGATATTCAGGAACGCGCAGGACAACTGGATGCCGCCGCAGAAACATATTTGAGAATGGGCAATGTGTATGCTTCCCTAAACGATCTTGACGCGGCTATTGACTCTTGGACCAGAGCCACAAGGTTAACGTCCGGCCACGTTGAAGCTCAGCGCAAACTGGCCGAGGCTTTGGCCCGGCAGGGCAAAACCAGACCAGCCGCCCGTGAATTTTTAACCCTGGCCGCTGCCTACCAGCGCCGGCATAATGTAGAGCAGGCTATGGAAAATATTGAGGCTGCTCAAGAACTATTGCCCGACAACCCCGGCGTTATTGCCGCTCTGGAAGCAATCCAGACAGAAAGCCCTATTCAGCCCAATAAAATCAGCGATACGCCGCTACCCGTAGCGCCTCCTATTGAACTTGATGATGGCTTTGACGATGAAGATGATCCCTTTGGCCTGGATGAGCTTTTTGGCGAGGATCAAGAAACAAAGGGCGCTCCTGTTGGCGGATTGGTTGAGGGCGCCCGTCAGATGGCTACGGAAGCATTAGCCAACGTTATTTTTGAAAACAGCGATAACCCCGGCACAATGCTAATTATGCAGGCTTTGGATTTGCAAAGTCGAAATAGTTTATCCGAAGCAATTGACAACTATCAGCAAGCTATCCAATTAGGTTCTAGCCAACCGTCTCTTTATTTTAATTTGGGCCTCTTATATAGACAACAGGGACAACTTAACGAAGCAGCCGAAATGCTTAAAATATCGGCTGAGAGTCAAAATTATGAGGTCAGCTCTCATTTTGCTTTGGGCGAAACCTACTATGCCGCCAATGATCTTGAGTCAGCCCTAAAGAGCTTTGTAGAAGCGTTAAGAATAGTTGATATACAGACAGTTAGCGGTGAACGCTCTTATGAAGTGTCTCAAACGTATAGTACTTTGGCTGAACGGTACATTGCTCAGGACGATACCAATAAAATAGCGCAATTTGTCACCGCTCTGCAAAACTTCTTTTCTGATCCCAATTGGGAACGGAAGGTTTATGAAGCTCGCCAACGCATGAACAATGTTTCAGAAGAAGGTAACACGATGAGTTTGGCCGAGTTTTTAGAAACCCCGGAAACTGAAGTTATTGTCACTACGTTGGCTATAACGGGCGAGTATATGAGTCGCAACATGTTAATGACGGCTTCAGAAGAGTGTTTGCGAGCCATTCAACAAGCGCCATCCTTTTTACCTCTGCATATTCGTCTGGCCGATATTTTGCTAAAACAAGAGCGTACCGATGAAGCCATTACAAAATACCTTTACATCTCCAGGGTGTTCCAAATGCGTGGTCAGTCCGACCAGGCTGTGAATATGTATCTTAAGATATTAAAGATGGCCCCTATGGATGTTACGGTTCGCTCAAAGTTAATTGACCTCTACACCTCTTTTGGCGATATTCCGCAGGCATTGCAACAGTACTTGGTTTTGGCCGACTCGTATTACCAGTTAGCGCAGGTAGATAGAGCGCTTGAAAAATACAACGAGGCGCTTAGATTGGCCGCCAACATTGATAATGTCAATGCCTGGAAAACAGATGCGCTTTCTCGTATGGCTGATATTTATAACCAACGCTTTGACTGGGCCGGAGCAGCAGCAGCATATGAGGAATTATTAAAACTTAATCCTGGCGATGAAAAATTTCTGCATCGGTTGGTTGATTTATACTACAAGCAAAATAAAGTTAGCGAAGCCGCCACAGCGCTAGACAACCTGCTGTTTACCTACCAAAAACAGAATCCTCTGCAAGCCCTGGAGTTTGTTAAAGAACTTTCTTCTACTTATCCTGATGATATGTTTCTGCGCCAACGTCTGGCTGCCGCTTATGCCCAAAATAATATGACCGGCGAAGCTATTGCCGAATATGATACACTGGGCGAAATGCAAATGGAAACCGGCCTTAGAGAACAGGCCATACAAACTATTCAAACCATTATCGACCTGGGGCCGGATGACGTTGACGGCTATCGTCGTCTTCTTGAACACATTGGGGGAGGCGTCGCGCTTTAAATATGTCTTGAACCAAAACCAGGCAGCTTTTCCGCTTTTGTTCCCCGCTTTGGTTCCCAAGCTCCAGCTTGGGAACCAAAGCGGGGAAGTTGTAATAAAGGTAACATAATGTAGTGTCTGATCTATTTTTTATTTTTTCCCGTCTAGACTTTGGCGATTTTGTTGATATACTCCTGGTAGCCCTGGTGTTTTACTGGATACTCAGGCTTATTCAGGGTACTCAAGCTGTTCAACTGTTAAGAGGCATCTTAATTCTATCGGTATTGGCTGCTATTGCGGCCAGCGCTCTTAATACGCTTACCGCTTTTAGCTGGTTAATTAATAAAGCCCTTCCCGCTTTATTGGTCGCTATACCCATAATTTTTCAACCGGAACTCAGGCGAGCCTTAGAGCGTTTAGGCCGTACCGGGGGACTCCTGGCCTCATCTCGGCAAAACACGCAGGTTGAGACGGCAATAGAAGCAGTTTGCAAAGCCGTAGTTACGTTATCACAAGCGCAACATGGAGCGCTTATTGTTTTTGAGCGTGAGACCGGCCTTAAAAATTACATTGAAACCGGCGTAAAATTGGATGCTATTGTTACGCCTGATTTGTTGATTACAATATTTTTTCCAAACACTACCCTGCACGATGGTAGTGTAATTATCCGTGATGATAGAATTGTTGCCGCTGCCGCTGTGCTGCCATTGGGCGGCGGTATGATAGCCAATACAGAGTTGTTAGGTACGCGCCATCGCGCCGCATTGGGCATTACAGAAGGCGCCGACGCCATTGCCGTTGTTGTTTCTGAAGAGACCGGTTCAATTTCAGTAGCCCACGATGGACAACTATATCGCGACCTGGACAAAAAGCGACTTGAGCAACTTTTACGCGCTTTCTTTAAAACCCAACTTACCGGAACTATCCCCAATCGCTTCCCTACCGGGCAATACGTTCTAAAGCGGTTAGGCGTTATAAAATCAAACAAATCTGTTGTCTCTGCTCAATCTCAGCCCAAGCAATAAGGTAGCCCACTCTCGTGCGGTTCTTGTACAAAAACCTCAGCAGTATCCTCATATCTCTAACTCTGGCCGTTTTAGTTTGGATTGCCGCCGTTAGAGAGCAAAACCCTCCCCGCGAGGGTGAGTATAGCCAAAACATCCCCATTGAAATTATCCCCCCGCCTGCCGGCCTTGTCACCACCGATCCTCTACCCGATGCCGTCCGTCTGCGTTTGCTGGCCCCCCAAAGTAGCTGGGAAAATTTAACATCTTCAAAATTTAAAGCCTCAATAGACCTTTCAATATTGGAAGAAGGATTCAACGATGTTCCCATCCGCGTCAATGTTTCTGACTCTCAAATAGATATTGTTGGACAAACCCCAAGCGAAGTCGGCGTTAATTTAGAGGCAATACAGACCATTTCTTTGCCAATTGAAATTAATGTGTTAGACTCGCCCCCTTTGGGTTACATTAGCAGAACGCCAACGGCTAATCCGCCAACTGTTTTTATTGCGGGTCCCGCCTCTTTAATGGGGCAAGTGGATAAAGCTGTAAGCGAAGTTTTTATCCGCAACTCTAAGCAAACGCTGCAAATCTCCCGCGATGTTCTCATTCGTAACCGGGAAGACCAGGTTATTAGAGGGTTAGAGGTCACTCCGGCCCAGGTGCAGATTACGCTGCCTATTGAACAGCGGTTTGGGTATAAAGATGTATCGGTTAGGGTTAGAGTGCAAGGACAAGTTGCTACCGGATATCGGGTTAGTAATATATCGGTTGACCCGCCAACCCTGACCATTGTCGGCAACCCCAAAGGACTTGGCGAAGTTGCGGGGCTGGTTGAAACAACTCCAATTAACTTGACCGGGGCCACCGAGAATATTGTGCGGGTTGTGCCTTTAAATCTACCCGATGGGGTGACAATCGTTTTATCAGAATCAGAAACCGACGGGCCTGGCGGGGTTCAGGTGTCCATAGAAATTACCCCAATTGAAGATAGCATAACCCTGCGCCGGCCAATTTCTCAGCAGGGAATAGACCCTAACTATTGGTGGCTAGCATCCCCTGACCAGGCCGATGTATTTCTATCAGGCCCGGTGCCTCGATTACAATCGCTTAGAGTGAGCGATATAGAGGTAATAGTTGATCTATTTGGGCTTGGGCTTGGCGTTCATAAATTGCAGCCCACCGTATTTTTGCCGGAAGGATTAAGCGTGGATACCATTCAGCCAGAAACCATTGAAATAAGTATTGGCCGCGTAATACAGCGACCAATTGTCCAACTGGAACTCAGTCCAAACTATTCGTGGACGGCTGAGCCAAACCGGGTAGACGTACGTTTGGGGGGGGCCAGCGACCAACTGCAATCGCTTAAATCTAATGACGTGAGGGTGATTGTAGATTTAGATGAACTTGGACCGGGGTCGTACAGCGTAAAACCGGTTGTGTATTTGTCGCCCGGCCTTAGCGTTGATTCTATATCGCCGGAAAGTGTTGATATTACAATCAGGTTAAAATCTTCTTTAACCGTTACGGCTACTGAAACTGTTACAAATTAGTATCTTATCAATTGAGTTCTTGCTTTTTGGGCAAGAAAATTCTGTGAATCGAGAAGTAAGAAGTAGGGGGAAAATCTTTACTTCCTACTTCCTACTTCCTACTCCCTACTTCTTTTTTGTTCTGCTTGTCCAGGTTAGGAATCATTGTGAGCAATAAACAAAAACCAATTGTGGCCCTGGTAGGCCGGCCCAACGTTGGCAAATCTACCTTATTTAACCGGCTAATAGGCCAGCGAAAAGCAATTATTGAAGACCTGGCCGGCACCACCCGCGACCGGCTCTATGGCGATGCCGATTGGGGCGGGTATGATTTTATTGTTGTGGATACAGGCGGCATTGATTTTGGCCTCCTTTCCACAATGCCCGCTTGTAAAGCTCAGGCTAACCAACCAACTGCCTCTGTCGGATTTCAGGCCGGGGTGTCCAGTCGCCTGTTTCTCAAAGAAATTCGCCAACAGGCCGAGGTCGCCATTGCCGAAGCCGAAGTCATTGTATTTTTAGTAGACGCCGAAGCGGGGTTGACCGGCCCCGACGAAGATATTGCCAATTTGTTGCGCCGCACCGATAAGCCGGTTCTCCTGGCCGTTAACAAGGCTGATAATAAGAAACGTCGCGATGAAGCGGTAGAGTTCTATGCTTTGGGTTTGGGCGACCCCATCCCCATTTCCTCGCTGCACGGGACCGGAACCGGCGATTTATTAGACGCCGTTATTGAGTCGTTCCCCATTATTGACGAAGAAGAGGAAGAGGACGATGCAATTAGAATAGCAATTTTAGGGCGACCCAATGCCGGCAAATCATCATTGCTAAATAAATTGCTGGGCGAGGAGCGGGTGATTGTTTCTGATGTACCCGGCACAACCCGCGACGCCATTGATACCAGAATTAAGTACGAGGGGTTAGAACTGGTTTTAATTGACACTGCCGGAATACGACGGCGCGGCAAAATTGAACCGGGCGTTGAAAAATACAGCTTTTTGCGTGTGCTCAAAACGGTCAACCGGGCCGATGTCTGCTTGCTGCTTGTTGACGCTACCGAGATGGTTACGGCTCAAGATGCGCACATTGCCGGCTACATTTTGCAAGAAGCCAAGAGTGTGGTGGTTATTGTCAACAAGTGGGATTTGGTCGAGAAAGACATGTATACTATCTATGACTTTACCGAGTCAGTGCGGGGCGACCTGAAATTTTTGGATTATGTGCCGGTTCTCTTTATCTCTGCCAAAACCGGCCAGCGCGTAAATAAAGTGTTGTCGATGGCCTTGCAGGTGCAAGAAGAACGCCTGCGCCGCATCCCCACCGGCGAGCTAAATCGATTATTGCATGAGGCTGTTGCTAAACATCCGCCCAAAGGAGGCCGTCGTCATCGCTTAAAGTTTCTTTACGCCACCCAGGCCAGAACCAACCCGCCAACTTTTGTCTTTTTTGTCAACGACGCCACCCTGGTTCATTTTACCTATGAACGCTATCTTGAAAACCAACTCCGAACGCGGTACGGATTTTTGGGAACCCCTTTAAGATTGGTATTCAGAAGTCGAAAAGAAAAGAAATAATGATTGACGTCCCCTCTGGACGCGTCCCATCTGGACGGGTTGTTTTGGCTCGACACGCTACCCCCAGCGGAGAAATTCAATTACAGCGGCAGGGTTGTTCAGTTCTAAGATGCGGTGTATTTTTTGAACCGCCAAGATGCCAAGATTTTTATAAATTCTTTGCGTCCTTGGCGCTCTTGGCGGTTTAAAAATTATGCCACGCCTTAGAACTGAACAGCCCTGTCTCGAAATGATATGAGACTGAGTGAGTAGCTACAATTGAACGCAGATTTGCGCAGATTTTACGGATTTGTCTCTTTTAACTCTTGACAGCAATGTGCGCCGATGTGTTGGCTACAAATAGGACCAATTTCGGGTAGTGATAGTTCTATTTCTTTCAGGGCGTCGGCCAACTCGCCTAATGGTAAACCCATAACGCCGGCGAAGCAGCCCTCCAGTCGCTCAACCGGGGCAAAGGGTTGATCCTGAATGCCGTAAGCGCCGGCCTTATCCAGCGGTGAGCCGCCGGCAACGTAGGCTGCAATTTCGGCGTCGGTATAGGGACGCATCCAGACTTTGCTTTGATGCAGGCGAGTAATTCGATTTTCGATTTTGGGCTGGGCTACGGTTAGGCCGCTGTAGACGTAGTGAGGTTTTTGGCGGAGTAGTTTGAGCATTTGGGTAGCTTCGGCGGGGTTGTTGGGTTTGCCCAAAATTTTGTTGTCTAACACTACTACCGTATCGGCGGCAATGACAACAAGGGATTGCCGTTTGTTTTTTTCAATTGATGGCAAGAGCGTAGAGAGGTTGTTGACAACAGCTTGAGCTTTGGCCTGGCTAAGGCGTTGCACAAGATTGGCGGGCGTTTCGTTGGGCAGAGGGGTTTCGTCAATTTCTCCCTGGTCGGTAGCGGAGCCGGGGGAGATTACTGTAAACGGAACGCCCAGGAGTTCCAGGAATTCGCGGCGTCGGGGAGAGGTAGAAGCCAATATAAAATGGTGAGCGTGTGGCATTGGAAAATCTTAGTCTTGCTGTTTAGTTGTGTCGGCAGGAAAGAGAACGTAGAAGGCGCTGCCGGAATTGCCCTCTGCGTTGCGGCCTGCGCTTTCAACCCATATTCTACCGCCGTGAGCCTCAACAATGCCCTGGGCAATGGGCAAGCCCAACCCCATTCCTCCGCCGCCAAAGGCTGTTTTGCTGCTGGTGTGATAAGCAGAATCTTTGACCATGTAAAATCTTTCAAAGATGTCTTTTTGTTCCGAGGGGTCAATGCCGATACCTGTATCTTTGATCATAACCACTACCCCGCCTTGTTTGGCATAGGCAGAGGTCGGGGTAAAGGCTTCTTGTTTGGATGACGCTTCAGGTAAATGGGCTGTCCACCCTTTAACTAATATTGACCCATGATCGGGGGTGAATTTGATGGCGTTGCTAAATATATTCCAAAACAACTGTTGCAAGCGTGTTCTATCGCCATTAATTTGGGGTAAATCATCCAGGTCTTCCAGCGTAACGCTTAAAACACGGTTGTTTTCATCGGGGTTAATACCTTTTAAAGCGGCGTTGATAACTGCTTTTAAGTGAACGGGTTTATGGTCAATACGCATTTCATCGGCTTCAATAAGGGTGATATTGAGAATATCGTTGACCACTTCACTTAATCGGTGAACCGAGCTGTAAATTTTGTTAGCCAGATCGTCAACGTAATCTGTAGTAGACTCGCCCCTATTTATCTCTCCCACTGCTGATTGGAGCAGACGGGCGTAGCCGTAAACCAGGGTGATGGGCGTTCTTAACTCATGAGCGGCAACGGTTACAAAATCGGATTTTATTTTGTCTATTTTTTGTAAGCGGGTGTTGGCTTCTTGCAGTTCAAGGATTTTGGCTTCCAGACGCTCAACCAACTTTTGGCTGTATTGGCCCAGATAGTGTTGCTGCTCGTCTTTGCTGATTGTATCTTTTTGGCCTTCCAGGTAGGCAATTATTTGGTGAGGAAACTCGTCAACGTCAATGGGTTTGGTGATGTACCCATCACAACCGGCAGCCAACGCCAGTTCTCGTTCCCCCTTGGTAGTGCGGGCAGTAACCGCAATGATTGGGGTATCGTTTAGGCCGGAGATAGAACGCATCCGGGTGGTGGTTTCATGTCCATCCAACCCCGGCATATTGATGTCCATCAAAATAAGTTCGGGGGTTTCTTGCCGGGCAATCTGCAAACCTTCAAGCCCGCTTTCCGCTTCTATAATATTAAAGTTGTAACTGGTAAGCAACCTGTTAACCAGGGAGCGATTGAGAGGATCGTCGTCAATATATAGTATTGTGGCGGTTGCTTTTGACGATACTTGTGACAAGTTGGCAATCTCCATTTGAGTTAGGGAATTGGGGTTTCAAGTTAGTATCTTAACACTTGAGTTCTTGCTTTTTGGGCAAGAAAATTTAGGTTATCCGGGGAGTAGGAAGTAGGGAGTAGGGAGTAGAGAATTTTCCCTTACTTCTTACTCCTTACTTCCTACTTCCCGCCTGTTTGGTTCTGGCTTGTCCGGGTTAGGTTAAACTACTTAAGTACATCGCTGATGCTGTTAAATAGCTCTTCTTCCATAAATTCGCCCTTTTGAAGCAGAGACTCAATCCGCCCGGAAAGACGTTGATAATCCTTGCGCGTTAGATCTTTGGCCGTAATGACAATTACCGGAATATTTCGCAGTTCCTGGTCCGCTTTCATTGTATCTAAAATGGCAAAACCATCAACTTCCGGCATCATTAAATCCAGTAAAACCAGGTCGGGCTTTTTAGAGCGGATAAGGGCCAGACCGTTGGCTCCATCGGGGGCTTCGTAAATTTTGTATTTGCGTTTGTGCTGTAAAATTCGGCGTAACAGTACCCGCGCGTCTGGTTCGTCTTCAATAATGGCGACACTTTGGACACGGTCATCCAGGCGTTCCAGGGCCGTAAGCAACCCTTCTTGCGGCAGAGACGAATCGGGGGTTTTAATACCTTCTACAACATGTTCTTCAATGTTTTGTACCCTGGTGTGGCTCTTGACGCTTTCTTGTTCCAAAATCTGTTTTTCTATGGGGAAGGTGTGGCCGGATGCATTAACCACAACGGTTTCGTCTGGTTTAATAATTTGCTCTTGTATCATTTTTATTAGCCCGGCGCAGGATACCGCTGCGGCAGGCTCCATTGAAAGTCCTTCAAGTTGGGCCATAACCCGTAAAGCCTTAAAAGAAGCTTGGTCATTTACTTTAACAAACGCCCCGCCATAGGTTAAAACCAGATTACGTAAATAAGGGTATGCCGGGCCGGGATTGCCGGTAGCCAGAACGTTGATGATGCTGGCTGGGGCGCTAACAATTTCGCTGGTTTCTAATCCCTTGTCAAAACTGTTGACCATTGGAGCGCAACCTTCAGTTTGGATAATGGCTAACTTGGGTATTTTGTCGATAAAACCCATATCATACAGTTCTTTAAAGCCGCGCCAAACCCCAATTGGCCCCATACCGCCGCTAACTGCTTGAATATACCAATCTGGAGCCGCCCAGCTAACGCCTTGCCTTCTGCCCAGTTGTTCGGCAATTTCAAAGGCTATTGTTTTCATAGCCTCTCTGGCCGCAATAGACCTGATGCCCTTATCCAAAAACAGGCTCCGGTGTTGAGCAAATTGAGCCGCAACCTGCTTGGTTGTATCGTAACTACTGGAAACTTTTATGACCTCAGTTCCGTAGAGTGTGACTTCGCGCATTTTCTCGTGGGGTACGTTACTGTCTAAAAATGCCCACAGTTTAATACCGGCGCGAGTGCAATAAGCAGAGTAAGAGATAGCTACATTGCCGGTAGAGGCCACAACCAACTCTTTTACGTCGGCTTCCGCTAATACAGAAATAGCCAACGAGGCTTGCCGGTCTTTAAAGGAGGCGGTTGGGCCTTGTCGTTCATCTTTAATGTAAATATTTCGGTGGGCCAGCATTGAGCCGAGATTATCGGTGCGTAAAAGCGGGGTCCAGCCTTCGCCCATAGAAACTATGTGGTCTTTATTAAGTAGAGGCAGCAGTTCCCAATAACGCCACATGGCAGGGTCTCGATGAGATAGTCCTTGTTGCCAAATGGCGGCTGTTTCTTGCAGGTTATAAATTGGATCAAGCCATTGCCCGCCGCATTCCGGGCAAGCACGCAACAAATTTGTATATCTTTCTGTATAACCACAAGAACTGCATTTGTAAGAAAAGTTTTTAATCACAGGTTTACTTGCTCCAGTACAAACTTCTGGGTTTAAACTAGTACAGCTTGGCGGAAGTCTTTCGGTAGTTACAAGCAGCGCGTTGCTTAGTTTATGGAGTGAAAAAGTGCACTTTTTCACTCCATAAACTACCGAAGGATTTACGCCGCCGTGTACTAGTGTCGTGTCAAGCGTGTTTTGATAGGTTGTAGCATCGGGCCTTGTGCCCGTTTTATGCTTGAAAT
>JAJRVO010000283.1 GCA_024277275.1 Chloroflexota bacterium | reverse complement strand
GTTAGGTGGGTTGGGTGAGTTAAAAGGACGCAATGCCGCACTTAACGCCGGTTATCAGCCCAAGTTCCCCAATTTATTTTTACCGGGGATAGCTAACAACTCATTAAACTCACTAAACTCACAAATCTCTATAAACTCTAAATTAGTGACTTTGCCCGTCTGTGCTATAATCTTAGTTTTGGTTGACTGGGTTCTGTTGACATTTCATTGGTTATCAATGTCAACGGAACCTGGCGAATAATTACAGAGAATGTAACTTCAATGAAAAAATATCTATATCGACTTTTATATCTACCCTTGGTTGCAATAGCCGGATTTAGCTTAATTGCCTGTACCTCTAATATAGGGGGTGTTCCGGCCAGTCAAGAAAAACCCGATAGCAGCGCGACTACCGCCGTTGCTACCGCCACCGTTGAACCGCCTACGGTCACCCCCTCTCCCACGCCCGTTCAAATCACAGGCAGCGTTGTAGATAGCCGCACCGGCGATCCTTTGCCCGCTGCAATTTATTTAAGCGCCGGTCAAAAAGCGTCAAGCCAAACAACCTCCATCACAACCGATGACGGCGGTCATTTTCAGGCCATTGACTTGGAATTTCCTTTGGCGGTGAGGGTTGAACTCCCCGGCTACCAGTTGTGGGAAAACACCTTTGATGCTCTGGAGGATTTGGCCGGAAACCCCTCGTATGCGCTGGATATCGCTTTAGCACCCACAGTTACCGGCGGGACGCTGTATGATGCCGGTACAAATGCGCCGTTGCCCGGCGTCGCCATTATGGTCGACTCTGAAAACCACCCCCAGGCTGTCTCTACCGATGATTCCGGCGCTTTTGAATTATACAGCCTTTTGCCCAACGACCGGATTACCGTTGAAGCCCCGGACGGCTATCTCCCCTTTGAAATGCCATTTTCCGATGAGCCTGAATTAACCCTGGCTTTGCAGCCCCGGCAAGTGGCCGTAACCGTCGGCGATGGTTTTATCGGCAGCCCGGTTGCCGGCGGCGAGGTGGCTTTTAATCAAACTCTGACCGATACCACAAATGCCGCAGGGGAAGCCGTTTTTACACACATTCCCGCGTCGGGCCAAATATCCGTCAGCATGTCCGGTTATGTTACGGCCACGGTTGATTATGAAGATAGCCAGGCCGTAGAGATAGCCCTGATGCCTTCCGCTTTGCAGGGCGTTATCCGGGCGATGGATACGGGGCAAGCGTTGTCGCAAACTGCCGTTTATCTGGGCGACACCTTTTTCCGAACCGATGACAACGGTCATTTTATGCTTGAAACCCTACCCGTCACCCCCACCCGGTTGATGATCAAAGCGGCTGGTTATCATCGTACTTATGCTCAACTGGCTCAAACCGGGATTATTACCGCGTACGACCCCGCGCCTATGTCCGGCGTAGAGGGTCGCTGGTTAGCTGCCGCCCCTTGCGCCCAGTTACCCCAACCGGGGGGACCGCCCTGCCTGGATTTTGCTCTGGAAACCTTTGAGGCCAAAGCCATCTATGTCCCGCTGCACAAGATGGGCAGC
Organism: Chloroflexota bacterium; assembly: GCA_024277275.1. Lineage (GTDB taxonomy): Bacteria > Chloroflexota > Anaerolineae > 4572-78 > J111 > JAJRVO01. The sequence goes on along the minus strand of JAJRVO010000283.1, from coordinate 4,692 downwards.
CGGAAGCGAATGATTGAATATCTTGACTTTATTGCCGCCAACGAACTCAACGCCATTGTGGTTGACGTGAAGGGCGATTTTGGTTTTATTGCCTGGGACAGCCAGGTCGAACTGGTCTCAGAGATTGGGGCCGACGAGTGGTTTAAGGACACCTGGATACCTTTGGACGAGTTTGTGGCCGAGGCCAAGGCGCGTAACATCTACACCATTGCCCGGCTGGTGGTCTTTAAAGACAACCCCCTGGCCCACGGCAAGCCGGAGTTGGCCGCCGTGATGGAAGACGGCGCCGTTTGGATTGACGGGGAAGAGTTGGGTTGGGCCAACCCCTTCCGGGAAGAGGTGTGGGACTACAACATTGCCCTGGCCCAAGAGGTAGCCGCCTTTGGCTTTGACGAGCTAAATTTTGATTACATCCGCTTCCCCTCCGATGGCGACGTGGGGGCCATTGTCTACGAGGAAGAAGTCAGCCTGGAGACGCGCACGGCGGCCATCCGCCAATTTATGACCCGCTTATCCGAGGGTCTCCGGCCCTACGGCGTTTTTGTTTCCGCCGATGTTTTTGGCCTGACTATCTGGGTTAGGCCCGACAGCGATATGAGAATCGGCCAACGCATCATCGACGTGGCCCCCCATATAGATTATCTGGCTCCTATGGTTTACCCCTCTACCTTTATTCCCGGCAACCTGGGCTACGATAACCCTTCCGCCGAACCTTACGGCATTGTCTATCGCAGTCAGAAGGAAGCAGAGAAACTGGTCCCGCCCTATGTTAAAGTGCGCCCGTGGCTTCAGGGTTACTGGTATTCGCTGGAAGAGATGCAGTGGTTAAAACAAGGGGCCATTGATGCGGAGGCTACCGGCTGGTCATGGTGGAACGCCGGGGGTAAGTATGATAGCGCTTTGTTTGAGCCGGTTGAGGAGGAGTAGAACCGCGTAACTGTTCGCCTCCCAATGTCATTTCGGGCTACCAACTTAAGCCGCGACAGTGATGGTCGCGGTTTTGAAACCGCGACCGGTATTTTGCCGACTTAAGTCGGCGTAGGGTGGGTTACGGTTGAATAACCGTAACCATCGTGTCTTGGCTTAAGTGGATAGCCCCTCCCAATGTCATTTTGAGGCTGCAAGCCGAGAAATCCCTGCGGCGCTGCAATTAACGGCCTGTTTGTGGGATAAACTTTGCGCCCAGTTTTAGGTTTTCCAGCGACCTAACTGGTCTCAGTAGATCCAATTTTGAGGAGCCAGCATCCTCAGATGCGGCGGCATTCGGCATCTGAGGATGCCTCACTCCCCACAATTTGGATCTACTGGGTCTATGTATCGTTTTAGGGATTTCTCCCTTTGGTCGAAATGACATGCTTGAACAGGTTTGCACAACCTCATGAGGTCTGGAGAACCTAATGTAGCGGCGCTTGCGCCACGGGCGACGGATCGACAATTTCTCTCAAATCCTCTTCTAAAGAGGCCGGCGAACTCAGCGCGTGTTCCAAAACCTCGTCCAGCACATCGACCATGTGGAAGGTCATTTCATTACGGACGTCTTCCGGGATGTCGTCCAAATCGGCCTCGTTGAGTTTGGGGAAGATGACGGTGGTTAATCCGGTTCGGTGGGCGGCCAGAATTTTTTGCTTCAACCCGCCAATGGGCAATACTTGCCCCAGCAAACTTATTTCGCCGGTCATACCTATGTCTGAGCGTACCGGACGCCCCGTAAGTAACGACACCAAAGCCGTTACCATAGTGATACCGGCAGACGGTCCATCTTTGGGCACGGCCCCCGCCGGAACGTGCAGGTGAATGTCCGCGTCTCTAAACACGTCAGAGTTAATGCCCAACGTGTCGGCATAAGCGCGGACATACCTAAGCGCAATCTGGGCGCTCTCCTTCATCACGTCGCCCAGGTGGCCGGTTAGGGTTAGCCGGTCTTTGCCGGGCATACAAGATGATTCAACAAAAAGCACATCACCGCCGGCAGCCGTTACGGCCAATCCGGTGGCTACGCCGGGTTTTTCGGTGCGCAGCGCGGCCTCAAAGTGGAATTTGGGTTTGCCCAGGTACTCCGGCACCTGATCGGCTTCAACGGTGACAATTGGCTCTGCCGGCGGGTTTTCATCGTCAGCCGGAAAATGGCCGCCGGCTATTTTTGTAGCCACTTTGCGGGCAACGCGGCTAATCTCACGCTCCAGGCTGCGCACGCCTGCCTCGCGGGTGTAGTCGTGGATGATTTGGCGAATACTGGCTTCGGTGTAATGAATTTCGCCTTCACGCAGGCCGTTGGCCTTTATTTGCCGAGGGACCAGATAACCCTTGGCTATCTCCAGCTTTTCATATTCGGTGTAGCCATCAAGCTGTATAAGCTCCATTCTGTCCCGCAGCGGGGCGGGGATAGTATCAAGCGTATTAGCGGTGGCAATGAACATTACCTGGCTCAAGTCAAAATCCACATCCAGATAGTGATCGCGGAAGGCGTAGTTTTGCTGTGGGTCCAGTACTTCTAACAAGGCGCTGCTGGGGTCGCCGCGCCAGTCGGAGCCAATTTTGTCAACTTCATCCAGCATAAAAACAGGGTTGCGGCTCCCGATGCGTTTGAGGGATTGAATAATCCGGCCCGGCATCGCCCCGATATACGTGCGACGGTGTCCTCGAATTTCAGCTTCGTCGTGGACGCCGCCCAGGCTCATGCGGGTAAACTCGCGGCCCAAAGAGCGGGCAATGCTCCGGCCCAGGCTGGTTTTGCCCACGCCCGGCGGCCCCACAAAGAGCAATATCGATCCTCCGGCCCGGTCTTGCTCGCGCCCCTTTTCTATTGGCTCGTCGTCAAATTTACGCTCCAGGCGTAGCTTGCGCACGGACAAAAATTCCAAGATGCGCTCTTTTACGTCGTCCATGTCGTAGTGGTCGGCATTGAGTACATCGCGGGCGTGAACAATGTCCAGGTTATCATCGGTCTGTTTGCTCCAGGGTAGTTCTACCATCCAATCGAGATAGGTTTGGATAACCCCAAACTCGGCGGATTGAGGCTGTAGCTTTTCAAGGCGTTTCAACTCCCGCATGGCTTCTTTTTTGGCTTCTTCCGGTATGCCGGCTGATTCTATTTTTTCCCGGTACTCGGCAAAAATGGCTTCGTCGTCATCTTCGCCAAGTTCTTTTTGAATGGCCCGTAGCTGCTGGCGCAGGTAAAACTCGCGCTGCGTTTTGTCCAGCTCTTCCTGCGTGTCCGAGCGAATTCGATGCGAAATCTCCAACACCTCAAGCTCGTGGCTCATTAAGTGGGCCAAATGAGCCATTTTGTCGCGTAAGGTGTCTTCCAGTAAGATGGTGAGCTGATCTTCAATTTCCATACGCATATTAGAGGTGATGGTATAGATGATAATTCGGGGGTTATCAACCTGCTCTAAAAACTGGTTGACTTCATTGGGGATTTGAGGCAGGTGTTCTACAATGGATTGAGAGAGTTCAACCAGGCTGCGTCTAAGGGCTTCTATCTCAATGTTGTGACTTTCATCAATAATGTCGGGCGCGGTTGAGACTTTTGCTTTAAGAAATGGTTCTGTCTCGGTCCATTCGTCAATCTTAATCCGCTCGACGCCTTGCACAATGACTTGCAGGGTATCTTTTTCGCTGCGTACCACGCGATGAATACGGGCCACAACGCCGATATTGTGAAGTTGATTGGGTTGAGGTTCGTCAATTTCCGGCTCTTTAGATGTAACCAGACCAATGAGACTCCCTTCATCAACCGCCGACTTAATAAGTTTTGTGGAGCGAGGCACTCCAATGCTTAACGGTAAAATGATAAAAGGAAATGCCACAGTTCCGCGCAGGGGCAAAATAGGCAATTCATCAGAAATAAGTTCTTTAAGTTCTTCATGTTCAAACGTGTCGTCAAGTAGACTAAACATGGGCAATGTCGCTTTCTATAGAATTAACTATGGGCATTATAAACATCCACTGTTAGATTAGCGTTAGAATTATTGGGAGCATTACTTACGCAGTTTAGAGCAGAATTAGCTGAATGCGAGAATTTTATTCTAATATTCTGCCGATTCTGCTCTAAATGAGGCACAAAACCGTATACTGAACGGCAACTGCGTAAGTACTGGGGAGCATTAATCTTACTATGACACAGTTTATCATTAAAAGGTTACATTTTATATTACGAATGTGATGGGCGGGAGTAAGAAGTATGGAGTAGGAAGTATGGGGAAAACCCTTACTTCTTACTGCGCCGAACGCAAAGCCTTCGCACTTCTTACTCCTCGGTTATACAAAATTTTCTTGCCCAAAAACAAAACCTCAATTGCTAAGATACTATTGAACATTAAACCTGACGGTAATAATATCCCCGTCTTGAACCTTGTATTCTTTGCCCTCCAGTCTCACTTTACCCGCCGATTTTGCGGCGGCATTGGACCCGGCAGCCATTAAGTCGTTGTAACTCACTACTTCGGCCCGAATAAAGCCTCTGGCCAGGTCGCTGTGGATAGCGCCGGCGCATCCCAGGGCTGGCGCGCCCAGAGTTACCTCCCAGGCCCGCACCTCATCTTCACCCACGGTAAAAAAGTTCATCCGTCCCAGCAAATTGTAGCTTTCCCGGATGATGCGGCCTGCGCTTAATTCGGTCAGGTTGTACTCTTCCATAAACATGGCCCGGTCATCGTCATCATCAAGTTGGGCAATATCCATTTCTAATCG
>JAJRVO010000282.1 GCA_024277275.1 Chloroflexota bacterium | reverse complement strand
GTGTTTCTTAAATTGTGTGGGCCAGACCGCAGAGGTTTCTAAAGTCCATTTTAACTGTAAGTTAGGGTCATAATCGGGGCAAATTCGCTTAAAAATATCTCGCAAAAAACCTCTGCGGTCTTTAAGAAACACGCTCTTAGACCTTGAGCCAGCATTTGCAAACAAGCGCCGGTTTAACAGAGACACAACTAACAACATCCTGGTCGGTATGAAACAAGAACGTGAGAACCTCAAAGAAATCGAGGGAATCCAGGCTTTGTTTGTGGTCAACTTTGAACCCAGAAAAATGATGGGGGAAGTGTCTGAAGGGATGCTTTTTGACCTGGGTTACGCCGATGGTCTCACACCTGTTTTGGCTGTACCCGAAACCCCCGTGCCTAATGGCGCCAGGGCAGGTTAAGGAAACACGGGGTATCCGCTTCATCTATATATCATTTGTATATCTAGTTTATATGGGTTATGATCTCAAAAGGTTGCTATGGCTACATTGACCAAACAAGAAATCATACAGGCATTAAAACGGCTAGGGGAGTTAGCCCAACAGCAAGAGTATTCGGTTGAACTATTGGTGTTGGGCGGCGCAGCGATGGTCTTGATGTACAATGCCCGACCATCAACCCGCGACGTTGATGCGCTTATTCTCTTGCCTCAAAAGGCTCAAATTGTCCGTCAATTAGCCCGACAAGTGGCTCAAGAGTATAATCTGCCAGCCGATTGGCTCAATGATGGCGCAAAGGGCTATCTGGTAGGCGTGAGCCAGGGGACGGTTGTTTTCTCTGCACCCGGAATTGTGGTGAGAAGTCCGGCAATTGCCCAGCTTTTAGCGATGAAGCTATCGGCCTGGCGCGACGATGTAGACATAAAAGACGCCCGGCAGCTTTTGCAAAGTCTGGATGGGGAACGAGAACAGGTATGGGCCACAGTCGAACCCTTTCTGGTTCCCGGCGCCGAATTGAAAGCACGCTATGCATTTCTGGATTTGTGGGAGGATATTTATGGTTCAGATTGAATGTCTGGCTGAGGCAGTTCTAAACGGAGAAAGTCTAAAAGCTAGAAGTTTGACTCAAGATTTTTTTCGCCAGAACAGTAACCTGACAAACATTCCCAAACCGGCAGTTGATGATGTGCGGGTTCTGGCTGCGTCTGCATCTCTTCTTGAACTATTTGCCGTCCGGTTAGGACAAAATGCGCCAGAGTGGACTCAACATATCGGCCCGCTTTCTGAACCGATATTTTTACTCAAAGCGGCGGCAAAAATGAAACGCCTACGAGAACTCTGTAAAAAAGAGTCCCCCGAATCGTTGCGGAAGCGAGGCTTCTATGCGCCGCCCAATTATTTGGAGTTTGCTTGATGTCAATTAGCATTGACCGTGAATATCTAATCCAAACCCTAACCGACCTCGTCCGCATCGAGTCGATTAACCCCACCCTGGTTCCGGGCGGCGCAGGCGAGGTTAACATTGCCGCTTACATTGCCCAGGCGTTGAGTAACCTCAACCTTGAAGTCGCCACGCACGAGCCGGTTCCCGGTCGGGCCGGCGTGGTGGGGATACTCAAAGGTAGCGGCGGCGGGCGTTCGCTGATGCTCAACGGGCATGTCGATACGGTTGGCGTGGAGGGAATGCCCGACCCTTTCTCGGCTGAAATTAGGGATGGAAAGCTGTATGGCCGGGGAGCGTTTGATATGAAAGGCAGCGTGGCCGCTTGTATAACGGCGGTCAAATCTCTGGTTGAAGCCGGGACGTCGTTAAGCGGCAACGTATTAGTTGCCGCCGTCGCTGATGAGGAGTACGCCAGCCTGGGCACGGCTAACGTGATTGAGCGATACAAAGTGGACGGGGCCATTGTAACCGAACCGACCCAAATGAAGGTGTGCCTGGCGCACAAAGGCTTTGTGTGGCTGGAGGTGGAAACGATAGGCCGGGCGGCTCACGGAAGTCGCTTTGACGAGGGCATTGACGCCAATATGCGGATGGGTCGCTTTTTGGCCGAGTTGGATAAACTGGAGCAAAATCTGAGAGCGCAGGCCGGGCATCCGCTGGTCGGGCCGCCTTCGCTGCACGCGGCAATGATTAACGGCGGCACCGAGTTGAGCGCGTATGCCGCCAACTGCCGCTTAAAAATTGAGCGGCGTACCATCCCCGGCGAAACCGAGACGCAAGTTATCGGCGAGATACAGAGTATAATTGACCGGCTAACCGCCGCCGACCCCACCTTCAAAGCTACGGTAGAATCAATCTTTGTGCGTAATCCCTTTGAGGTTTCTGCCGACGCCGGAATTGTGCAGGCGGTGGAACAAGCCACAACTCAAGTGTTGGGGACCCCGCCAGACCGCATCGGCGAAACTTACTGGGCTGATGCCGCTTTGCTTTCAGAGGCCGGAGTAGAGACGTTGATGATTGGACCCATTGGGACCGGCGCTCACGCCAAAGAGGAGTGGGTTGATTTGCAATCGATGGCAGACTTGGCCCTAATCCTGGCCCAAACTGCGCTTGATTATTGTCGGTAATTGTTCATTTCATTAGCGATAAGGAATCGGGATTAAATAACTGTCTCATTTCAGAGCGCAGTAAATGGTAATTAGTAATTAGGGATTGGCTTAATAACCAATTACCATTTACCAATTACAACGTTGAGGGACAGTTATTTAATTCTCATTACTAATTCTGCCATCACCGGCCGGTGGTCCGAGCCATATGCGCTTGAAACCACGTAACTTTCTTGCGGGATAAAATGCTCGCTGACAAAGATATGGTCAATCTTAATAACCGGTCCAAATTCTAACAAGAGGCGAGTGTGCCAGGGTTGGTCTGGGGTTATGGCCCGGCTAAAATCAGGAAAGCTGAAATCGAAGCCTTGTCCCACCGCCCGGTGAACGTCGGTCAAATGGTCGGCAATTAAACGGTAATTCTCGGTTTGGTCGGTGGTGTTGAAGTCGCCCAATACAATCACCGGGCCATCTTCTGCGGCTACGCTGTTAGCCACCACAGCCAGCAGTTTTTTCTGCGCCTCCCACCCTTTGTCGACAACCGGATTGGGATGGACATTCCAAATTACAATCGCGCCGTCCGGAGTTTCGACAATGGCGTGCTGCGCCCGTGTCGTTCCAAATGGCTTGGGTTGGGCTGTGAGCGGGTAACGACTCATCAAAACCATAGGCAACCCCCACGAGTCGTCAACCAGATAGTAAGGGTGCGTGGCTTCAAGTTTGGGACGCAGCAAACGGATTAAATCTGCGGTCATCTCTTGAAAGGCAATCAGGTCTGGCGACTCGGCCTGAACCAGCCCGGCAATGGCCTGGGCATTGCGATTTTGAAAGTTTACGTTGAAGGTCATCACCCGTAATTGGCCGGTGTTGGGGGTGGCATAGGCCAAAGGTTGACGCGGAATCAATATCGACCAGTATTGCCCCACAAACAGCACAATCAGCGCCGCTACCATCCCCAATAACCGGCGGCGACGTCCCACCCAGGCCATAAGAAGACCCGGAATCAGGGCCATAAACAGCCAGGGAGCAAAGTAGTTGCCCATTCTAACCGGCAGCCAGCGGTCGCCGGGATAGATGCGGAGTAGGTGCCAGGCAGCCACGATAATTGTCAGAATTTGTATGCTTGCCAGGATTAGTCGTCCACTAAATTGAGCAGCGAGATGTGCGCGTGAACGCAGTTGAGATGATTTCATTGTTGTTCTCCGTGATGTAATGTTCAGAAAATGATTTTCATTCGTAGGTTTGTAGTAGCGACTGTAATTGTTCAAAACGGCTGAAGCCGTCACCACAAACCCGAAATGTTTTTCTGAATGAATATATGACGTTGGGTTTGAGCAAACTCTTACTTACCGAGAGTAACTCCCATTACTCTCTGGAGTCATCACTTTTGGGGCTTCAATAAAGAAGGCCGTGGACCCGTTATTTGTTTGACCGGGTTCAAGCCATTTGCTTCCGGAGTCGCTCAGCAATAGTTGATTGGGCAACGATATCTCTAACAGATCTGTCAGAATGAGCAATGAATGCACGCTTGCGCCGGGGATATATTTTAACACCTTTTGCATTTTCTTTAGAATTTGCTCGTGGCTGATGGCGCCAAAGGTGCCTCCGGCATTGACCAACTCTAAAAATTGCTTAAGGGTTGTTGTGTCAGCCTCGGGAATATTGTTGATGGCGAATAAAACTATCTCTTTCACCTTCAGCTTCTTTATTTCATTGGTCAGGGTTGTATTATCACGCATAATTTATTCCTCCGTTAGCACCGACCGTAAATTCTGGTAAAATAGAGAAGGTTAGTACCTTTTCAATAATTCGGGGTGTCTGATACCCTGGAAGGTTGGAAGATTGGACAATTTTACCAATCTTCCAATCTTCCATTGTTAATCAATGCCCCAGATTTTTGAAAGATACCAAGATTACAAATACTCTACTCTACCTTCACTCCCTGGAGTTGGTAGCAACGCTCCGAGTTTCACTCCGACAATTCGGAGAGGATATTTGGTACAATGTCTAAGTCGCCCGAAAGATTTGCCTTATTGCTCACTCAGGCCGTGCGTCGCGTGGCGCTGAATGAAAACAGCAAAATACAAATTATTCAGGATGAACTGGGCTATGCTCTGGGCCGAGACGCCGGCGGGTCATCTATTGAGTATTGGCGCAAAGGGCATGTGCCCGCCCGATTAGCCGAAGTAGAGAGCCTGGCCCGAGAGCTGGTTCGGCGTGGCGGTTTAACCGCCCCAGTTGAACTTGAGCAGTTTCTAGCCTTTGCCGACCACCCGCAGCCGGCCACGCTAACCGATGAAATGTTGCCGATACTGCAAAAATACGCCTTTACCGCCTCATTGCGCCCCAATGAGGATATTCATCACGATGCTCCATCCCCGGATGAGCATCCTACCTTTATTGCGGGTCCGCCTATTACCCACCCTCGGCACTTTTTTGGGCGAGAGCGGGAACTTAAGCGCCTGTTTAACCTGTTAAAGCGCCGTCCATTGCAAAACGCCGCTATTATCGGTCCCCGGCGAAGCGGTAAAACCTCATTGCTGCATTATCTAAAAAACATCACGGCCATCTCTCCGGCCCAACTTCGTTCCAACCAACGCGTCGATTGGTTGCCGGCGTCGGCCCAATACCAGTGGATTTTTGTCGATTTTCAGGACTCGCGTCTTGGCAGCCGGGAGGGATTGTTGACCTACCTGCTTAACGGTTTGAAATTACCAACCTCCGCGTCTTGCAATCTTGATTATTTTCTTGATATTGTCAGCCAGGAGTTGCAAACGCCCGTGGTTATTCTGCTGGATGAAATTGGCGTGGCCGTGCAACGCTACCCGGAGTTAGATGACTCATTTTGGGAAGGGTTACGCGCCCTGGCTACCAATCAGGTTAACGGTAATCTGGCTTTTGTGCTGACCGCCCAGGAGTCTCCCGACCAATTGGCCCGGCATAGCGATTTTGGCTCGCCCTTTTTTAACATTTTTGGTTTCACCGCTACATTGGGACCACTTAAAGAAGCGGAAGCCCATACCCTTGTTGCCAGTTCCCCCATCCCCTTCCCCACCGGCGATATCGAATGGATTCTTGCTGAAAGCGGGTGTTGGCCCATTCTGCTCCAAATCCTCTGCCGGGAACGCCTCCTCACCCTGGAGGACGGCGAAACCGACGCCACCTGGCGCGAAGACGGTCTCCAGCAGATTGCGCCGTTTAGACACCTTTTGGGGTAAGAGAATTTCAAAATTTAAGTTATCACAGAACTTACGCGTGACGCAACGAGTGATATGTGAGCTTTATCAAAATCCAAAATCCAAAATCCAAAATCCAAAATGTTTACACCCACTTTCCCACCCTGCATCCTAACCTGTTCCTAGGTAGTCTGCAACTGCTTTTTTGGCTGCTGGTCCACCCATCGGCGTGGCACAACCACATTGCCCGCATAGACCCCAACCTTCCCTCCGATTTCTACCTGGCCGAGTTAAGCGAGACCCAGTGGCGCAATCCTGACCTGCGGCGACTATTGATTCAGGGTTACGTGGTTTGGCCTTTGCTGGTAGGACTGATTGTATGGTTCACCGGCCTGGCCAAAGCGAGTTACATATTTGGTCATATTCAAGGAGTTATCAGCGGGGTTACATTTGCCGTGGCTATCAGCGTAGCTCTGGGCATAGCCGGGGGAACAATAATCAGTGTGGGCGCCGGTATTGGAAGCGGGATTGTAGGCAGCCTGGCCTTTAGTCTGGCCAGCATTTGGCCGCCGGGGGTTGAACGTACTGTGGCCTTGATTATGCTGTTTGGTCTGGCCATAGGCATCATCGGCAGCGTTGCATATGGAGCTGCCAGCGCTGTGCCGGGTAGTCGAGCCGGCCACAGACCGGGCGATTCGCCCACGCGCCAGATAATCGGCATTATTGTGGGTATTCTAATCGGCGTTGTAGGCACGGTGGTTGTCAGTAGTTTGGTCATTAGTATGGCCAGTAGGTTAGACTTTAGAACGGCGCGAGAGTTGGTTTTTGGCGTGGCAGGCGGCGGGGCTGTTAATGTGGCCCGAGGTATTGCTTTTGGCGCAGCCAGCGGGGTGGCTGTTGGGGTTGCCGTGGGACAACGCGCCGGCCGGCAACGGGAATTGGTTTTTGGGATAACCTTTGGGGTAGCGCTTGGCGTGGCTCACATCATTGCCGTGGGCGTAGCGCCCGAAGTAACCGGCGCAGTTAACGCCGCTCTGCTCACTGCCCTATTTGCCCTTTGTTACGTTCTGGCTAAACGCATTGCCGGACCCTGGGCTGGGGCGGTTGCCGGCGCGTTGGGGAGCGGCAGCGTTTTGTTTCTTAGCCTCATTGGCAATTACGCCCGGTCTCCTGTGTTGCCCATTGGCGTAGCCTGCATTATGGTCGGGTTAATTTTGTCGTGGTGGCGACCCATTGCCCTGTACCCGCTGGTTACGGCCTGGAATTTGTTCCTTTATCGGGCTGACCGCAATAACAATGGCGCTCCCGGTTTTTTACGCTGGCACGCCGCCTTTTGGGATGAGTACCAGCGTTTTCAATTCATCGGTCTGGCCGACCACTTACTGCTGATATTGAGTCGCAACCCGGCTGAAGGGCAGACTGCGCTTGATTACTTAAGCGCCGGTCCCCAACGCCAAACCGCCCAGGCTGTGCAAATTGAGATGGATGCCCGGAGCCTGGAAATCTGTACCGCCGTAACGACCATTGGCCGGGCGCATCACACCCTGGCCGCCGGCGATTTGGCCGGCCCGGCCAGCGCGCTGCTGCGTAGCTTTAGCCGCGTGAGCCAGGATGTTGAATCTGCGCTGCGGCAAGAAAGCGCCTACAACCAGCGTTTGGCCCTTAGCGCGGTTGAAGATCGGCTGGATGGCCTGCTGCGGGAACTGACCCGCAGCAGCGAGCCTTACGCCGAGCGATTCCGGCCCATTACCACCCAATGGCGCAAAATTGTGGCCGAACACGTCCGCCAACTGGCCGCTGCCGTCGAGGCCCGTCAGGAGATTGATAGCCCTTACATTATTGGCGTCCCCCTAACCGAGCGGCAGGAAATCTTTATTGGCCGCACCGATATCAGCGCCCGGATTGAACAGTTGTTGCGAGACCAGCGCCGGCCGCCGCTATTTCTCTACGGCCAACGGCGGATGGGCAAAACATCGCTCCTTAATAACCTGGGGCGACTGCTGCCCACCACCGTTGTTCCATTCTTTATCGACTTGCAGGGAGCGACCAGGGCCGGCAACCACACCGGTCTGCTCTACAACATCGCCCGGGATATGGTCAAATCAGCCGCCCAGCGTCGTAACCTGGCCCTGCCCCGTTTAACCCGCGAGGCGTTAGCCGCCGACCCCTTCACCCTTTTTGACGAGTGGCTGGACGAAGTCGAAAATGCGTTGGAAACAAATGAGCAGAACACCGCGCTGCTGGCCCTGGACGAGTTTGAAACATTGGATAGCGCCATTGCCAAAGGACGCTATGATGAAGAGGACGTTTTGGGAATGCTGCGCCATTTAATTCAGCATCGCCCCCGTTTTAAAGTGTTGTTGGCCGGTTCTCATCATATCGACCAATTTCAACGCTGGGCCAGTTATCTGATTAATGTGCAGGTGGTTCACATTAGCTACTTGCATGAGGCTGAAACACGCCAACTCATTGAGCGGCCGGTAAAAGAGTTTGCTCTGCGCTACCAGCTCCAGGCCGGCCACCGCGTTGCGGCTTTGACCCGCGGCCATCCCTTTTTGGTACAACTTTTGTGCGCGGAGATTGTGGCCCTCAAAAATGAACAAGACCCCGCCCAACGTCGTTTAACCTCCCTGGCCGACGTAGAAGCCGCCATACCGGAAGCCCTGAACAGCGGCAGCTTCTTTTTTGCCGACATCCAGCGCAATCAGGTTGACGCTGCCGGATTGACCTTGCTAAAAGCGTTGGCCGCCGAGGGTGAAGGGACAATTGTAGACCGGGAAAGCCTGATGCGCCGCGCTGAACTCCCCGATGCCGGTAACGTAGATCAAACGCTGGAACACTTGCTCCGGCGCGAGCTTGTCGAGACTGTTGACGGCGGCTACCGTTTTCAAGTAGAGTTGATTCGGCGCTGGTTTGCGCAAGGTTAAAGGGAATGTTGAGCAAAAGTGATCGCTATTCCCGTAAATACTGGCTGCGGCTGATTGCTTTTGTGGCTGCCTTGTTTGGCATAGCCGCGTTTTTTTTATTGGTCCACTTCATTCAGCTTCAACTTGATGCTTTTGTTACTCCCAAACGCAACGCCAATGTCGGCGTTCCTGCCGAACTGGGTCGCCCCTATAAAGACATTATTTTGACCACTGCCGATGACCTGAAGATTGCCGGCTGGTATATTGCCGGAACGCGGCCCTACGGCGTTGTTTTAATCCACGGTATCGACGGCAATCGAGGCGATGTGCTGCCCGTAGCCGGGGTACTGGCCGAAGCCGGATATCATTTGGTGATGATTGATTTACGGGCGCACGGCCAAAGCGAGGGTAACGTGGGAACCTACGGCTATCGGGAGGCGCTGGATGTGCAAGCGGCTATTGATTATTTAGATGCAGTGCCGGAGATTGAGCGGATTGGAGCCGTGGGTACGTCTTATGGCGGGGCGGCTGTGGTACGGGCGGCAGCTATCGATCCCCGTCTACGGGCAGTAGTTGTTGAAAGCAGCTTTAGCAGCCTGCCCGACGCTGTTGAGGATGCTTTTGATGATATGTCGATATTTCCAAAATGGCCCTTTGCCCCCCTGCTGGTCACTCTGGCCGAGCGGCGAGTTGGCCTGGAGATTAGCCAGGTTGACTCAGCCCGCGATTTGGCCTCGCTCCAACCATCTCAGACTGTGATGATTATCCACGGCACAAACGATCACCTTTTTCCGCTGCGTCACGCCCAAAAGATGTATGCCGCCGCCCATGAGCCAAAGGAATTGTGGGTCATTGAGGGGTTTGGACATGGCAACCCCGTCGTCGGGCGCGAGGCGGAATTTACAGCGCGGGTCGTTTCTTTTTTTGAACGTTCTTTTAGTTCCGACAGTCAGTAATTTCTCTATCTTTCCAAAGCAGCCGTTTGGCCCGCTGATTGTGGCTTTGGCGGAGGGACGAGTCGGCATGAAAATAAGCCAGGTTGACTCGGCGCGAGATTTGGCTACAATTGCTCCTCGTCCCGTGTTGATTATCCACAGTGGGGATGGCCGTCTTTTTCCGGTGTATCACGCCCAAAAAATGTGCGATGCCGTACAAGTCCCCAAAGATTTATGGATTACCGGGATATTGGGCGGCCAAGACCCGGCTCTGGCCTACAAGGTTGAATATCGGAGGCGGGTTGTTGCATTTTTTGAGCGGGCGTTTGTAAAGTAGGGTGTTACTACTCAGTCTGCATCCCGGTTTAAGACCTCAAAGGTTTGTAACGCCTTTTTGAGTGTAAATTTTGGGCCAAACGGGAAATCTCCTGGTTGCAAAGGTGTTTTTGGAAACCTTTGAGGTCTAGCCTGAGTGGTAACAGTAGGTTTTTAATTTATAACGCCTCGTTTGGAAAATTATTCCAAAAAGCGTTATAATGGGCGGTAAATAATTAGGCGTTTTCCATTTTACAGCGTCCAATTTGTGAATTACCGCAAAAAATAAAGGAGGGGCAAGCCTTGCCCAATAAAACCTCAGAAAACTCAGGCCCTACAAAACCAGTTTTATATTATCATTATGCCGGATTAACCGATACGGGCATAGTGCGAGATCACAATGAAGACGCCTTTAAATTGCCCTCAGATACGGATGCTGCTTTGTTAGCCAACAATGGCTACCTATATGTTTTGGCTGATGGAATGGGCGGGCATCAAAAAGGCGAAGTTGCTTCTGCTATTACTATTGAAACCGTAAATTTAGAGTATTACGGGGCTATTGTACCCGTAAAAGAAAACGACCCCGAAGAGGCAATTGCCGAGGCTTTAACCAGGGCTATAGAAACAGCCAATCTTGAAGTAATGGATGCCACGCAGGGCGGCGGCACCACGGTTGTAGCCACTGTTTTACGGGATAACTTGCTGGTATCAATGAATATTGGCGACTCGCGCGCCTATTTATTACGCGATAATGAATTGCGTCTTATTAGCAAAGACCATTCGCTGGTTTCTCGCCTGGTTGAGATGGGAAAGATATCGGAAGAAGAAGCTATAACTCACCCTCGCAGAAATGTTCTCTATCAGGCTTTGGGGCAAGGAACCGATATAGAAATTCACACGGTTAGACAAGAACTCCAGATTGATGATATTATTATCATTTGCAGCGACGGTCTTTGGGGAGAAGTAGGCGACCCGCATATTAAAGATGTCTTGAGCAACGCCGATAACCCCCGCGTGGCTATAGAGCAACTTATATATATGGCTAATGAATCGGGCGGCCCCGATAATATTACCGCCATCATCATTCAGGTGTCTGATAAGGAACCGCCCCAAGAAGGGTATGTGTCTGTGAGCCAAGCGCCCCCCCCCGCCACAGCCGCCGATGACGACACCCAGCCTTCTATAAAAATTATTCCTAAACATCTTAAACCTGACACGCTCCCCGAAGGCGAAGAGTCAACAAACCCAGGCCAAGAGTTAGCAAATTCAGACAAATAATATGATCAATTTTTCAGAAGTTGAGCAATCAGTTAGAGAATTAAAGGGCCAGATTGCCGCCGGAAAAGTGGATCAACAAACTTTTGAAGCCCGGTTAATGGCAATGATTGATGTTGCCTCAGATGGTTACTACTGGATGTTTGGCCATAAAAGCGAAGGCTGGTATCGGCATGATGGCCGGCAATGGATACCCGACGATCCGGGTAAGTTGCAAAAATCCACGCCATCTCAAAACGCTGAAGACGCTAGCTCTCTTTTCTTTTTCGCTGCCGGGCCAGATGTTGTAGAAAAATGGCGTGCAATAAATTGGGAATGGTTTATAGTTAGTTTAATAATCCTGGGGCTTATTGCCTGGATTATTTACAGTTCAATCCCCGCTTAAATACTTCACTAACAGACATATCTTTGAGTTACAGGGTTGCAAGGTTGCAAAAAAATGACAGGGTGTCACCCTGCTACTTTGCTACTTTGCCATTTTGTTACCTTGCTATACTCAGCACGGTCACAAAGTAACATTCTGAAAGCCAGAGAATAGGACACAGATTTTCGCAGATAAACACAGATTATGGTAAAAAACTAAACAAAAATCTGTAAAATCTGTGTTCTATCTGTGTCCCATAAAAATGTTACTTTATGGCCGTTGGCAGTATACTTGTGAAAAATATCCTGAATAAAGTTTAGTACTAATGGGGGACGGGTACATATTGACCCAGACCGCTAAACCTGCTATACTCA
Source organism: Chloroflexota bacterium (assembly GCA_024277275.1). GTDB lineage: Bacteria > Chloroflexota > Anaerolineae > 4572-78 > J111 > JAJRVO01. The sequence continues at coordinate 941 of JAJRVO010000282.1, read as the reverse complement.
ATTCATAACAATTTCATATCAGTTTTCTTCGAATTGGGAGGTTCGAAAAATGGGACTACTAAAAGATCTAACCCTTGAAATGGCACGCGCAGTAGTAAATGAATCCGAACAGGTCCGAGTTGAAGAGGTGGAAGGCGCTTCCATGATTGTCCTTGAACTCAGTGTTGCTCCCGGTGATATGGGTAGAATCATCGGAAAAGAAGGCCGGGTAGCAAACGCTATGCGTACTCTGTTGCGCACTAGCGCTGCTAAAGATGGCAAACGGGTCAATTTAGAAATTATTTGACTAAAGCAAAGTGCCGAAAAACAAAAAACCCCCTCAAGTGAGGGGGTTTTTTGTTTTTATATTTTGGCGCTTTTTATTTCTATAATTCACTGCCGTACATTTTTAAGGAGTAGGTTGGGTTGAGCCAAAACCATCTGATAATCCGGGCCAGGTTGGGTTTCATTATCCACTTTTCAGCATAATCTTGAGCAAAACCCAACACGTTTTGGGCGGATCGTCCGTGTTTGTCCATTCAACCCAACCTACTATCAAAAGTGTACGGTAGCAAGTTTCTGTGATAGTATACCCAAATGACACAAGAACAACCGGCGCCTTATCCCCTTTTAAAATGGTTAACCGACAAGCTGGTTCCATTAGCCATAATTTTGCTGTTTTCTCCCGTTTTAATCATTGTTCTGTTGGGTATGGCTTTTAGCATGCTCTTGTGCCCTGCCGACCGTGGAAGCTGGTTTTATCGGGAACGACGCATCTCGCGGGGTAAAGAGTTTGATGTATTGAAATTCCGTGTGCTGCGTGAGGATGTATTAACCCAAATGCGCCAGGAAGGTAAACAACACGCCCGTTTATACGAAGCGAATTTGGACAACCTGACCTGGGCCGGGCGATACCTCATCAAAAAGTGGTATTTGGACGAAGCGCCTCAATTACTCAATAT
>JAJRVO010000281.1 GCA_024277275.1 Chloroflexota bacterium | reverse complement strand
CATTTCCAGTAACTCTCCGTGCCAGGTGTGAGGGAAGACTTGCCCGGTGTAGCCGTTAACGCTGAGCATGCTCACGGTTTCGCCGGCCCGGTTAACGTGGAGGGTGTAGTAACCGTAGAAGGGGTCGGCGTGTTCGTCGGCAGTCAGGTTGGCCGCGCTGAAAACGGTGTCCAGGTAGGTCTGGGCCGCCTCAACTGCCTCTTCCGGGCTGACCGTCATCTCGGCGGAGAGGTTGGCCGGGTCAACATTGTTAAAACCATAGCCGCCCATCATTCCACCCATCATTCCGTAGCCGCCAAAGCCTGACATCATGCCGTATTTCAGGTTCCACATCATATTCGGTCCCATCTCGGGGTAAACAGTCTTGGTAGTGGGGTCAACCAGCGCTTCCATTACGCCGATGCCGCTCTCTTTTTCAACAATCTGAGCGTAGGCGTGATTGTCAAAAATCATTACTTCCCCCAGTTCCAGGTTGCTGTCGTTGAGCGCGGTCAGGTAAGTATCAAGCGTTTCGGTCGCTTCGGACAGGGTGAGTGTTTCAAGGGTCAAGAAGGGGCTATTGCTGCTCCACATCATACCGCCGCCCATCATGCCGCTCATTATCTGACTCATCATCCCGTTCATCATGCCGCCCATCATCGAGCCGGGACCGAAAGAAAAAGCCCCTGTATCATCCTGGTTGCCCATCATCCAGCCGGGGGCAAAGCCGAAGGGAGTCGTGCCGGTATAGCCCTGGGTATAGCCCATTATGCCACCGGGGCCATAGCCATAAGGGGACGCCCCGCCATTATAGCCGGAACCGCCCATCATCCCGCCGGGACTCTGGGCAAAGGCCGGGACTACAGCCAGCGCCCCGACCAGCAGCAAGACGGCCAGTCCGCTGCCAACTGCTATTGAAAACCATCGTTTTACATTGTTCATTAAAGACTCCTACGCTCAACTTATGAATCAAAACTGTAGATTCAACAACGTTGCAATTCTCTCAGCTTCTTCCTGCGGGGATTCGGTCCACGGTTCAAAGCCTACCACCTTGACGTCCATTTCTCTTTCCTCTAGTTCCTTCATAATATTGCCTATGAAAAACGAAGCGCCGTCTATCAACGTCTCTTGGATGATTTGTTTCGGCGTGTTTCCCGTTTCTTCGGCAGTAACTAGCCGCCGGGTGAAATCAATAATATCCATCGTTTTTGTGACGCCGCAGGTAGGGCTGTCGTTCATACCCACCACCCCAACCACCGTATAACCTTCCCTGATGTAATCTTCCATTCTATCTACGACCTTTGTCGCTTCTTTTTTACATAACCTGCCAAAGTTGTTGAGCCAGAGTTTGAAATAAGGTTTAACTATTGGAAACCAGCCATTTTTAACGAAATTGGATAGTAATGGAAAATAGGCGTCAAAACTTTTTCTCGAAACCCCACCCATTCCTATGCACTCAAGGCAAGGAAGTTGCTCGATGTTCAGCCCGTTGTTGAATAGAATCTGAATTAACTCTGTGGAAGCCCCTTCTCTAAAGGCAACGCCGGGCGCTCGTGAAGTCTGGTTCAACAAACAATTATTGAGGAAGACAACCTTTTTCCCCCCATTATCGGTAAAATCAGAAAACCTCATTTTTAATTTCCCCCTCTTGGAAAAATACAGGTATGTGTTTCCTTTCTTCTAAGCAATTTTCACCTGGCGCAGGCGCAGGCTGTTGGCAACGACTGTAATTGAGCTAAAAGCCATTGCAAAGGCCGCGGCAATTGGGTTCAACTCTTGTAGAAAATGGGGGGCGCTTGGCAAGAGGGCCAGCGCTCCGGCCGCAACCGGAATTAAGATTACGTTATAAGCAAAGGCCCAGAACAGGTTCTGTTTGATGGTTCGCATCGTGGCCCGGCTCAGGCGAATGGAGCGGGTTACGCCGCGCAGGTCGCCGCTGATAAGGGTGATGCCGGCCGTCTCCATGGCCACATCCGCCCCGGTGCCGATGGCGATGCCGACATCGGCCTGGGCCAGCGCGGGCGCGTCGTTGATGCCGTCGCCGACCATAGCTACATCCAGACCTTCTTCTTGCAGCCTGGCTACGTTGGCCGACTTTTCGCCCGGCAATACCTCGGCCAGCACCCGGTCCACGCCGACTTCGGCGGCAATGGCTTGCGCTGTGGCCTGATTGTCGCCGGTCATCATGACCACTTGCAGTCCCATTGCCTTGAGGGCGGCGATGGCCTCTATTGAGCCGTTTTTGATAGTGTCGGCAATGCCGATAACGCCGGTGGCCTGGCCGTCAACCGCCACCCACATGACCGTTTTGGCTTCATTCTGTAATCTTTCCACCTCCGGCCCCAGCCCGTTGAGTTCTACTTCTTCACGCTCCATCAGGCGCAGGTTGCCCAGCAGCACTTTTTGCCCCTCAACTTCAGCCGCAACCCCGTGACCGGCAATGGCTTCAAACCCCACCGGCTCACTTAACGACAACTGCTGTTCCTGAGCGGCCCTGACAATTGCTTCACCCAGCGGATGCTCCGAACCTCGCTCAACCGAAGCCGCCAACTGGAGGATTTTGGATTTTGGATTTTGGATTTTGGATTGCTGCTGACTGATAACTGACCACTGACCACCGACTACAATGTCGGTTACGGACGGCTCGCCTTTGGTGATGGTGCCGGTTTTGTCTAACACAATGGCTTGCAGTTTGTGAGCGTGTTCCAGAGACGCGCTGTTTTTAAAGAGAATACCCTGGGTCGCTCCCTTGCCCATACCCACCACAATGGCTGTTGGCGTGGCTAACCCTAAGGCGCAGGGGCAGGCGATGACCAGCACGGCTACCAGTCGCACCAGGGCGGGCGTAAAACCGGCCCCGGAGGCCAGCCAAACAACAAAAGTAAGGGCGGCGATGACAATAACGATAGGCACAAATATGGCCGATATCTGGTCGGCCAGGGCTTGAATAGGGGCTTTGGAGCCTTGCGCTTCCTCGACCAGCCGCACAATCTGGGCCAGGGCGCTTTCGCTGCCTACTTTGGTGGCCTTGATTTTGAGTAAGCCTTGCTTGTTGATGGTGGCTCCTATTACCTCGTCGCCCGCCTGTTTATCAACCGGCAGGCTCTCGCCGGTCAGCAGCGATTCATCTATGGCTGAATGGCCGCTGACGACCACGCCGTCCACCGGGATTTTTTCGCCGGGACGGATGATGACGATATTGCCGGTTTGCACCTGCTCGATGGGGATGTCTACTTCGGCCCCGTCGCGCTCGATGCGGGCTGTCTTGGCTTGCAGGCCCATCAAGGCTTTAATGGCCTCGCTGGTTTTACCTTTGGCCCGCACTTCCAGCACTTTACCCAACTTAATCAGGGTGATAATGGCGGCCGCCGTTTCAAAGTAGACGTAGCCGGAAAAGCCAAGCGTGACCACCACCGAGTACAGGTAAGCCACCGAGGACCCCAATGCAATCAGCACGTCCATATTGGCCGATTTGTTGCGCAGAGCTTTGTAGCTGCCGGTATAGTAATCTCGGGCCGTGTAAAATTGAACCGGCGTGGCTAAGGCCCAGAGCAGGTAATTCACCCAGTTTGCGTGCGCCCACTCGCCCAACAGGCTAAAATCGCGGCCCATAGTCAACACCAACAGGGGCACGGTAAATATCATACCGACGATTAATTTGCGAACATGGCCCTGGATTTCTCGCTCGCGGGCCAACTTCTCCGCGTCAACCAACTCTTCTTCTGAGTCGGCAACGACCACCCCGTACCCGGCCCGCCCAACGGCGGCCACCATATCGGCTCGCGTGACCGCGCCGGGGATGTACTTGACCGTGGCTTTTTCGGTGGCAAAGTTGACCGAGGCTTCTAAAATGCCGGGTACTTTTTTGTTGAGGGCGCGCTCGACGGTGTTGACACAGTTGGCGCAGGTCATGCCGGTAATGGGCAATTCAATCGTTGCCACCGGGATTTCGTAACCGGCGCCGGCAATACGGTCAACCATTTGTTGAGGCGTGGCCGTGGCCGGGTCGTAAGTGACCGTCACCTTCTCCGTACCAAAGTTGACCACCACATCGTTTACGCCCGTAACCTTTTTTGTATT
>JAJRVO010000280.1 GCA_024277275.1 Chloroflexota bacterium | reverse complement strand
TCGCTCTTCTCTGCGGTAGCATCAGGTTCTGCGTCAGAACTGCAAGCAACAATGTTGAACAATATAAGCAAAATAACTGTAATGATTGTAAGTTTGTATTTCATGATATCTCCTCTGTAAATAAAATGATGAACGATGAATGATGAATGATGAAAAAAAAATCATCCTTCCGATTCATCGTTCATCCTTATTTTCATTGTTGGTGGTGTGCCAAAGGCTCGTGTTAACTCCTATTATTATTTAGCCTTGCCAATCAGTCCTTACTCTGGGCCAGGTAAGGTAAAACTGAAGACGCTGCCTTTTCCTACTTCACTCTCGCTTGTTACTTGCCCCCCCAATTTTTCCAAAATGCGTTGGACAATGCTTAACCCCAACCCACTCCCTTTAACAAGATTTTTCTTTGACCGCGTTAAAGGGTCAAACAATTGCTTCTGCTGTTCGGCGGTCAGGCCGGCCCCGTTGTCCTTTACCCAAAACTGCACGTATCCATTCTTTTGGGGCGTTCCGCCAAGCTCCAACCGTGGCGGTTGCCCGCCATACTTCAAGGCGTTGCTGATGTAATTGAACCATACTTCCTCAACCCAGGGCGCGTATCCCAGAGCCGCTGGATAACTGTTGGGCAACACAATTTCCGCCCCGGATTCCTTAATCTGATGTTGTAAACGTTGCAGCGCTTCATCCACAATCCGCCCCATATCCAAAAGGTGTAATTTTACATCTTCCTTACGGATATGCGCCATAAGCAACAACTCCCGAATTACGTCGTTCATCTTATGCCCGGATTGGGCTATCGTCGCCAGATGGTTGCGCAGGTCCTCCGGCGGCATTGCTTGAAAATCTTCAAGCAAGATTTCGCTGTAACCAATCATTAATACCAAAGATGAGCCGAGATCATGCGCTACCATATGAGCAAAAGCATCAAGCGCTTCATTTTGTTGCTTTAGCGTTTTTTCTGCCGCTTTGCGCCGGGTAATGTCGGTTATAAAGGCCAAACCCAGGAGTTCTGTTTCTGTTTCCAAAAAACTCAAACTTACTTCAACAGGAAACTCCGTGCCGTCTTTGCGTTTCCCCAAGAGATCAAACCCCTGCCCCATAGGGCGGACACGGGGATTGGAAAAGTACTCTCCCATATAGTGGTTGTGAACCTTAACATACTGCTCCGGTAAAACAATACCCAAAGAGCGCCCCACTGCCTCATCTCGACTATAGCCAAATATCTCCTCAGTTCGCTCATTGATCAGAACAATTGTACCGTTGTGGTTAATGGCAATCACGCCTTCGGCCAACGACTCCAGCAAGGTCCGCGCCGTAACATCATCCTGAAATATCCTGGCGGCATTGGCTATGCGTTGTTGTAGCCTCAATTGCTTCTGTTGCCGGTTTATCTGCGGGGTTGTCTCAGCCGCTTCATCAGACGGAAATAGTTTCTTCTTGTTTGATTTTGTCATCGCTATTACTCGGTTTCCAGTTGGGTTCAGTCAACAAGAGCCTGATACGTAAGGTTCTTGAAGATGTCCCTAATTGGCGCCGGCATTTGAAAGGATGGCAAAAACTGGGGCATCAAAACGCCAATTAGCTCTTCTTTTGGGTCGACCCAAAAATAAGTGCCGGCTGCGCCCCCCCAGCCATACTCGCCTTCTGACCCCAAAATCCCGGATTGTGGCACATTAACCATCACTCTCACCCCCAGGCCAAAGCCGTATCCGGGTAAAGGATAAGGCCCAACGTCAATAGGGATTAGTTCAGCGGGCAGGTGATTGGTGGTCATTAACTCGATAGTTTTACGACTCAACAAGCGAGTCCCGTCCAATTCACCGCCATTCAACATCATTTGGGCAAAGCGCATATAATCAGAGGTAGTAGAGACCAGCCCGCCGCCGCCGGAGGGATGGTAATTTGGGTTGGTAAACGGGCTTTTTGCCGGCGCGTCGATGAGGTCAAGTTTGCTCTTTTCAGTGAGACCGTACATTGCTGCAAACCTGTCGATTTTTTCATGAGGCACGTAAAAATCGGTATCATTCATACCCAGAGGTTTAAATATATTTTTCTCCAAAAACGCATCAAACGGCACACCCGAAATCAAGCCAATTAGATATCCGATGACGTCAGCGGCTATGCTGTAGCGAAATATGCTGCCGGGCTGATACGTCAGGGGCAATTTGACCAGTTTTTGGACCATTTCCTCAAGCGATATTTGAAATACCAAAGAAGAACTGGCTATTTTTGCCTCTTTATACATCTTCTCAATGGGCAAGTCTTCAAAAAGACCGTACCCCAAACCTGCTGTGTGGGTCAAAAGATCGCGTATTGTTATCTCTCGTTTCAACTCAGTCAAACCACCGCCGCTTGAGGTAGCATCGACAAGGACATTGAGGTCCTTAAACTCTGGGATAAATTTTGAAACAGGGTCGTACAGTTGAAAACGACCTTGTTCATAAAGCATCATCATAGCCACAGTGGTAACAGGTTTGGTCATTGAGTAGATGCGGAAGATGGTATCGGGCTGCATAGGTTTATTGGCTTCCACATCCATCATTCCAAAACACTCAAAATGAAATGTCTTTCCCCGGCGGGCGGCCATAGTGGTTAGGCCGGTAAACATATTCTGGTCTACATAGCCCTGCATCACGGTATTTATCCGCTTTAACCGCGCAGACGAGACGCCAACTTCTTCGGGTGCAATGATGTTCATTAATTTTCTCCTTTCAGGTCTACTTGTGATTTATCTACCCCGCTTTTACAAAAGCTCAATTTTACAAGTAGATTAGTATAGCACAGTACCGCAAAATTAAAAGAGACCAGCGAAGATCGCTGGACTCTTTATAATTATGAACAAAATCTTGCCATTATTGGCTCCGGCAAACCGACGCTTTTTTGCCAATGTATTCAGCTATCCCGAATTGCGCCGGTGCGGGTGAGACTGAAGTTAAAGGGCCACGTTGTAGCATCGTTGTATCGCGCCCCATCCAGGTCTGCCCGGCTAAGGTTTGCCCCGCTGAGGTTTGCCTCTCGCAGGTCTGATCCCTTCAACACCGCTCCTTTGAGATTTGCCCCAATAAGGTTAGTTTCTCTCAGGTCCGTCCTGATAAGATCTGCCTGGCTAAGGTCTGCTCCCTTAAGGTCCGCCGCTATCAGCTTGGCCCCTCTCAGGTCTGCCCCGCTAAGGTTGATTTCTCTCAGGTCCGACTCGCTGAGGTCCGGCCTGTTGCCCTTCTCCCGCGCCAGCCTGATAATTTGCACAACATGGTTTTTGGCAAGATTAGTCAAGGTTTTTTATTCCATACCCACTTCGCGCTTGGCGCCGTCCATTGTATTGCGCAGCAACATAGCAATGGTCATTGGGCCAACGCCGCCCGGCACGGGGGTAATAGCCGAGGCAACTTCTTTAACTTCGTCAAAGGCCACATCGCCAACCAGGCGGTAGCCCTTCTTTTTGGTAGGATCGTCTACGGCGTTAACGCCCACGTCAATAACTACGGCTCCCGGCTTAACCCAATCGCCGCGCACCATCTCGGCTCGCCCCACGGCGGCCATCAGGATGTCGGCCTTGCGGACTACGTCGGCTATGTTCTTGGTGCGGGAGTGGCAAATAGTCAGTGTAGCATTGCGATGGAGCAGCAACATTGCCAGAGGCAACCCAACAATATTGCTTCGGCCCAAAACAACGGCCTCCTTGCCTTCAATTGAAACGCCCATCCGGTCCAGCAACTCAATGCAGCCTTTGGGCGTGCAGGGAACGTACAAATGATCGCGTCGTTTCATCGACAGTCGCCCGATGTTGAGCGGATGGAAGCCGTCAACATCTTTATCCAGGCTGATAGCGCCCAAAATTTCTTCATCGTCAAGATGATCGGGCAATGGTAATTGTACCAGGATGCCGTTTACTTCAGGATTATCATTGAGGCCCTGAACAACTTTAAGCAGATCTTCCTGGCTGATGTCTTCCGGCAGGTCGTGCCCAAAGGAAGTAATTCCCACTTCGGCGCAGGCCTTCTTTTTCATGCGGACGTAGGCTTGCGAGTCTTTCCGTACGCCAACCAGTACGGTGGCCAGACCGGGCACTTTGCCATACTTGGCTTTCATATCTTCTACTTCGGCTTTAATTTCATTGCGAATGGTCTGGGCAATTGCTTTGCCGTCAATAAGTTGCGCTGACATTTATTTCTCCTTGAATATTGGTTTGTGATTTATAAGGGTGATCCCTAAGTATTAAGACATTTCAGGTTTAAATTATCCCAAAATTTATGATAAAACCGACCGTGATGCGTGATGCGTGATGCGTGATGCAGTTATCATGTATCACACATCATTCGTCACGCCGGTTGAGATAATTATTTTTCAGGAACTGCCTTAAGTGCGAGGGTTCGAGGCCGAAGTATAGCACACTCTTAATTTTAGGGCAATGCCTTTGTGTATATTTGCACAATGGAGGTATGGATTAAGGAATCGGGATTAAATAACTGTCTCATTTCAGAGCGCAGTAAATGGTAATTAGTAATTAGGGATTGGCTTAATAACCAATTACCATTTACCAATTACAACGTTGAGGGACAGTTATTTAATTCTCATTACTAAGGGGCAGTATTACTCAAAACTTTCCCCCTCCAAACCAATTCGCCACTTGTAAGCCTTAAAGGTCCATGTTCTGGACCCCTGCGCGGCAAGCTGTCCGTTTTCTGCATAGATTACGGTATAGCTGTAGGTTCCGGGGGGGCGCTCAATTACTTTGGTATCGTTGGCTTCTATCTGCCAGGTTTGTCCATCAATTTCTAAAATGATGCCTCTATCCAGGTCATTAAAGATTGCCAAAAGGGCTTGGCCTCTTGGGGTTGGGGTGGGAAGTGGGGTAGCGGTTGGCGTGGGTTCAATGTTGGGAACAGGTGTGGGCGGAGCATAAGCCACCCGCCCGCTTTTTTCAACATTGATAATAACTGCTTCATGATTAACCTTAATTTGTGTGATATCAATGGGGGCTGCTTGAAGCGCCTCGTCAATCCCCTTATTTATCCCATCGGTAAGGTAGTTTCCTACAATAAACAGGGGCGTGCCGTTAATTTCTGTCAGTTTGACCCGTGGGTTTGTGTCTCCCATACCCAGAGTGACCGGCACGTTAAGGTAAATTATGTTTGCCAAATTTGCATTGACAACAACCTGACCGGGGGCATGGGTGTCAACCCGAATATTTTCAACAAAGAGTTGAGTTGCTGCCTGGGCATTATTGGTTAAATAGGTTTCATCAAACACGTTGTCTTGATCCAACTCAAGGGCGGAATAATCCCAATCGTAGCCGGCAATGGTGCGTTGGAGTATCCAGCGACCAACAAACGTGCCTGCCGCAATGGCCAGTATGGCAGCCAAAGCAAAAATCAAGATAAACTGCAAACCCACTCTGGCCGTCTTTATTCCGGCCCGCCCCAATCTTCGCCAGAAAATGTTGGGCATGATCAGTTTGAGAAATTTTTCCAGCCCATCCTTGCCTTTGCCTTGCTTTATTGCTTTAACGGCTGCTTCTGCCAGGTCGTTGCGGTTGATCAGGGTAAACCAGCGTTCAAAGTCGCCGCGATAAAGGTAGCCTTGAGCCTCTACGCGATTTTGCTCGCACAGGTCGACCAACTCCCCAATTGTATGGGCCGACTGCCCGTTTTTAAAAGTAAACAGGGCCGCATCTTTGATTCCTGAAACCAGCGCCTCAAGCTGCTGTTGGAATTGCAGGGCGGTCAGGCGTTGCTCAGGGTCGGGGGCGATAGCGCCGGCGATAATCTCCTCTAATTCTTTGGGGAGCTTTTTGTTAATGGTGCGGATGGGGTCCAGTTGACCATGCAGTTCTTTGAGTTTTTCAATGTTAACTTTAAGTTGTCCGTCTTCCTCGCGGTACGCTTCAAGGGGGCTTAAACCCGTTACCATATGATGCAACGTGGCTCCGGTGGCATAAACATCAGAGGATGGAACGGCTTCGCCCAACCACTGTTCAAAGGGTGTGTAACCAACGCTTCCGGCCGCTTGCGGCAATAAATCGCCAGAACCCTCGACGGCTCTGGCCTGGGCCATACCAAAATCGACCAGCCAAATCCGCCCATCATCGCCCAACAGAATGTTATCGGGTTTGATATCCCGGTGCATCACCGGCTCTTGACCCTGAGAGTGCATATAGTTAAGGGCGCTGCATACATCAATAATGTGGTGGACGGCGTCGCGCCAGGGAATAGTCTCTTTATCTGCGTCGGAATCTTTTTTGATGAGACCTTTTAGATTTTGCCCTTCGATGTACTTCATGACCAGATAACTGCCGTTTTTATCGGAGAAGTAATCAAAGATTTCCGGGATATTGGGGTGGCCGGGGTGGTTGAGTTGAACCAACAGGCTGGCCTCTCGCTCAAAGCTGGCCCGATTCTGTTCCAACTCTTTGGGCGATATCCCCTTTGGATTGAGCATTTGCTTGACCACGCAACCCCGTTTTAGCTTGATGTCTTCGGCCAGGTAGGCTGCGCCAAAGCCGCCTTTGCCCAGAATTTTTCTGAGCCGGTAGCGCTCTTGCAATATTATTTTTCGTTCCCACAGGTCATCCTCCGGCATTTTGAGGGCGACTGTGGCATGGGCCGGTTTTTTTGCAGCCGGTTTAGGCTGGGGCGGCGTTGTTTTTTGAGGCGCAGGTATATCCCCATCATCTACCGGCATGGCGATAGTACCCGCATCATCTGTGGCGCCGGCATCAGGCATAAAGGCGGTTGCGCCTTCATCTGCGACGGGGGAAATGTCGGGCAAGAATGCAGTAGCGCCATCGTCATCGGCGGGTATGGTGTCACGCAGCGACATTGCAACAGTACCCCCCTCATCTTCTTCTGCGGGGACGGTATCGGGCATAAAGAAGGTGGCTCCGTCATCTTCTTCGGCGGGGGCAGTATCAGAAATGGAGATTGTAGCGCCATCATCATCGGCGGGTACGGTGTCGCGTAACGACATTGCAACGGTAGCCCCGCCGTCGTCATCGCCGGGGGCGGTGTCGGGCATAAAGAAGGTGGCCCCGTCATCTTCTTCGGCAGGGGCGGTATCGGGCATAAAGAAGGTGGCCCCGTCGTCGTCATCGCCGGGGGCGGTATCGGGCATAAAGAAGGTGGCCCCGTCGTCGTCATCGGCAGGAGCGGTGTCGGGCATAAAGAAGGTGGCCCCGTCGTCGTCATCGGCAGGAGCGGTGTCGGGCATAAAGAAGGTGGCCCCGTCGTCGTCATCGCCGGGGGCGACATCATCCGAAGGTAAGACAAAGGTGGTTCCGTCGTCATCCTCTGCGGGGATGGCGTCGGTGATGGACATAGGGGCGGTAGAGAGAGTGTCTTGTAAGAAAGTGTCTTGTAATTGATCGCCAAATTGTTTGAGGCGTTCAATAGACTGTGACAACAACGCTCGCACAGCCGGGGGAGTTTGGTCCCACTCTTGATCTGAAATACTGGTCGGTTTTTGTTCTGCCATTTTGTTGCCTGTTAAAGTGATAATGATTTTAGCCTATACCCCATCTTAGCACAAAAACGGCACGGACTCAATGATTGATTTGTCCCAGTTTTTATAAGGTTAACTCAAGTTGCCACCTGTATCATCAAACCGGGGAGTAGGAAGTAAG
>JAJRVO010000279.1 GCA_024277275.1 Chloroflexota bacterium | reverse complement strand
CTGGCGGCGGCGGTAGGGGTTATTAACGCCTCAGCCGGCTCTTTATTGCTTCTGGATCAAATAACTGACGAGTTGGTTTTTTCCGTTGTTGAAGGCGGCGGCGGCGAAAGCCTAAGGGGGACACGCATACAGAGAGATGTTGGCATTGCCGGATGGGTAGCCACGCATCAAAAACCTTTGATTATAGACGATGTTAACAAAGACAACCGGTACTATCAAGGCATAGCCGACACATTTGGCCTTAAACTAACCTCGCTGCTCTGTGTCCCTATGATATCACACAATAGATTAATTGGCGTATTGCAGGTTGTCCACGATGCACCCAATCGCTATTTTGGCGATTTAGAGCAAGCGTTGCTAACCACCTTTGCCAGCGAGGCCGCCATTACCATAGAAAATGCTCGTCTATATGAGAGCCTTAAAGAAGAGCGAGACAAACTTGTAGTTGTTGAAGATGAAATACGGAAACGGCTGGCCCATGATCTACACGACGGTCCAACCCAATTTGTTTCGGCTATTATCATGAGTCTGGGCCTGCTTAAAGAATTCATAAAACATGCTCCTGAAAACGTCCCTGCTGAAATAGACAGAACTTCGTCGATGGCGGAAACCGCCCTAAAGCAACTAAGAACGCTGCTGTTTGATTTGCGACCTGTCATCCTGGAAACACAAGGCTTAATACCAGCCCTTGAACTTTACACAGAACGACTTCAGGAAACAGATAATTTAAACATTAATTTAAATGTTGAGGATGAATTTGATTGTCGTCTTTCTCACAAGGCGGCAGTAACCATTTTTGCGGTTATTCAAGAAGCGGTCAACAACGCCAAAAAATATGCTCAAGCCTCTCGTATCGACTTAACGCTTCAACTTGATGACGCGCAAGACAGGCTAACGGTTTCAATTAAAGATAATGGGACAGGGTTTAATGTACAAGCTGTTACTAATAACTATGATAAGCGCGGCAGCCTGGGCATGATTAATATGCAAGAAAGAACAGATGCCATAAACGGCGTTCTTAAAATATTCTCAAAAGTAGGAGAAGGCACAGAAGTTGTGTTAAATATACCACTCTCTGAAAACCTCATAAATAACTCTAAGTAATGAGAATTAAATAACTGTCCCTCAACATTGTAATTGGTAAATGGTAATTGGTTATTAAGCCAATCCCTAATTACTAATTACCATTTACTGCGCTCTGAAATGAGACAGTTATTTAATCCCGATTCCTAAGGAACAATGATACCTATAGATTCAGAAATAGCGCTTTCTTTTTTTCTGCGCTTGATGTTGGGACACGTAGTAGGCGATTTTGTATTGCAACCTTATTGGCTGGTATTGGCCAAGAGAAAAGGCTGGCCCGGATTAATTATTCACGTTGGCGTTGTAACTTTTACTACAGCTATTATAGCGTGGGATTCAATTCCAAATTGGTGGGTATGGATTATTGTACTCTTTTTCATCCACCTCTTTATCGACCAATTTAGAACCTTTGTCTTTACCGATAACAGTAGAGGTAAAGGGCTGCTCTTGCTCTTTTTGGATCAATTGGCCCATGTTATATCAATTGTATTTATCGCCTGGGCCGCTGCCGGCTGGATATTTGACAGTTTAAATATGTTACTTGACCCCAGCGCCCCCAATCAATACCGAATGATAGCCTATTTAACCGGCCTGGCAATACTCATCAGCACCGCCCCGGTTCTGGAAGCCGAAATAACCGTTGCCGTTTGGGCCGCACAAGGACGAGAAGTAACCAAAACGATAGCAATTGGCGCTAAAGACAGAGTCTTGGGCAGCGCCGAGCGAATATTAGGCTCGATGATAATCCTGGCCAGCTTTGGCTTACTGGCGCCGTTGGTCTTCTTACCCAGACTGGTTCTGATGGTTCGTGAGGGTGAATACCGCGAAGACCGCACGGCTGTTACAACCAAAGTCATCACCAGTTTTGGCTGTGCTTTGGTTGTCAGCCTTCTGTTGCTCAACGTCCGTATTCCCAAAGTCATCTTGTAGAGCAGACCGCTTACAGTTTCCAAACTGGCGTTTGGGAACCAGATAAAAAGAAGAAACAAAAAAGCCGCCCCGCAACTCGCGGAACGGCTTTTTTTGATTCTAAATCAAACTACAAATTGGCCTGGATTCTCTCCTTAAGACTCTCTCGCCAATTTGCGCCTGCATCCCACTGCGCGCCGGGGCCGGGTTGACCGGGAATTAACTCTTTAAGGCCGGATACAGCATCAAGGGACAGATTTAATTGCTTAAGCAGCCAGCCAATAAGTTGTCCCCCGGCATTAATTTGAATGTCCGGAGGAACAGCCTGGTTAAAATCTCCGGCAAAGCAAACGGCAACAGAAACAGCGTTAAATTGCCCGGCATGGGCGGTAAGCGTAATTAATTCATTGGTTTGCTGAATCTGGCCGTCGCCGGTGATAAAGAAGTGATAGCCAATGCCAGGCCAATCCTGTTTGTCGACTCTGTGAGCGGCAATACGGTCGGCCCCAATAGTAGCCGGAATACCGGTGTGATGGACAACGACTCGTTGAATTTGGTTCCCCGACCGCTCCGGGAAACGTTTGGTGGGGTGATGTTTAAGCCGTTGGACAATGTTGCGGATAGGCGGGCCACCTGCGGCTGCCGGCGCAGGCGCTACCGCCACTTGAGTTTGCGCCTGTTCCAGTTGAGCCTGCAATTGGTCTCGCTGCGCAAGTAGTTGTTGCAGTTGCCCTTCAAGCTCGCCAACTTTCTGTTGCGACTGCTGCACCTGTTCCTGTACATTAGTTTTTTCGGTTTTTAGAGTCGCAATCTCCTGTTGAAGCGGTTTGGTAATTTCAGCTACAACTTCCGGCGCGGGTGCAGCGGGTGGCGCAGGTGCAGGAGGCGGCGGTGGCGGAGCTACTGGCTTAGGCTTGGGCGGAGGCGGAGGCGGCGCTGCCGGTTTAGCGTCAACCGCTTGTCGAAATGCCGAGTAGATGGGCTTGGGCGTTTGGTTTGCATCTTTCAAGCCAAAAGTGGGAACCATACCATCGCTGTAGCAGAACCAAAATAGCTGTTCGACACTGTTTGCATATTTGGTGGTTATCGTTTTGTAGTAACGGCGCAAAAACTCGGCGGCCTGCTCCCGGTTGTCGCCCACGTCTTGCTCTTTAATACCCATTTCGGTAATCCAAACTGTTTTGCGCCGGCCGGCCTGGTAGTAGTTGTTCAGTAGATCGCCAAAGTAACCAAAAGCCCAATTGGGGCTGGGCCAGTTGGGTTCAGGGCGTTGCCCATAGGGATGGAAGGCCACGATGTCGGCAGGCAACTGTCCCCCCTGCGATTTGATAACCTTGGTCAGCCAGGTGTGATTGCCGGAAGCCAGACCGCCCACAACCGTTTTAAAGGCGGGGTTGACAGATTTAACAGCATCGTGAGTGCGACGCAACATCTGCCCAAAAGGCTCAGAACGAACACAAGGGTCGTAGGGAGTGCCCACATTCTTACGGTCGTGGTCGGCCTCGTTCCAGATTTGGAAGGCCGGCTGCCACGGCGCCAGCAGTTCGGCAATCTGGCGGGAGCGATTGGCAAAGCGGTTGATGTAGTCATTCCAGTCGCCGTCAAAGGGGGGCTTGTTGGGATAGGTATCGTAGGTTAAAATCACCAGCGAGCCAATACCCGCATCGCCATATGCCTGGGCCTTTTGCTTGTAAAAATCAGCCCGACCGGGGTCAATGTTATCGCCCCCGCTTGAGTCATAAAAGGTATAACGCACCATCTCCACGCCAAGTTCCTTCAACTCAGCCGGTTCAGGATTGCCTTTGGGATTGAGTGGATCAATGTTTAGACTGAACACATCGCGCCTCCTTGTTTAATGGTATTAAGGACGCTCTTAGTTTATCACAAGTTATGTTAATTCGTCAATCATTGGGTGATTACCGCCCCTAAACAGGAAAAGAGGGATGGGCCATCTTGGGGATGGGCCATCTTGGGGATGGGCCATCTTGGGGATGGGCCATCTTGGGGATGGGAATCTGTTTGATTGTGGTGTAATATGGTTGTATAATTAAACCATACTGCTGAGAGAGGCCCCATGTCTAAACCCTGGTTAGAATTTTACGACGATGAAGTTCCAGGCAAACTTGATATTCCACCCATCACCATCCCCGACTTGCTAAAAAATGCCGCTAAAAAGCACCCCAACCAAACCGCCACTGTTTTTCTGGGCGCCCGGTTAAGTTATAGCCAGCTTAAGCAACAGGTCGACAAACTAACGGCCGCCCTGCACGCTCTGGACATTGGCAAGGGAGACCGCGTGGCAATTATGCTGCCTAACTGCCCCCAGGCAATTATGGCCTATTACGCCACGCTCTCGCTGGGAGCAGTGGCAGTGATGACCAACCCGCTCTACGTTGAACGCGAGCTTCAGCATCAGTGGGGCGACTCCGGCGTGGAG
>JAJRVO010000278.1 GCA_024277275.1 Chloroflexota bacterium | reverse complement strand
TGTTTCTTAAAGACCGCAGAGGTTTTTTGCGAGATATTTTCAAGCGAATTTGCCTCGATTATGACCCTGACTTACAGTTAAAATGGGCTTTAGAAACCTCTGCGGTCTGGCCCACACGATTTAAGAAACACGCTCTTAGATTAACACTTGGCCTATAAAATGCGTAATGCGTAAAATGTAACCATTTGGCCCTATAGCAGTCATTACGCATTACGAATTACGCATTACGGGCATAGCTTAAACCATGCCGAAAATTGGAGATACTTATGAAACTTGGCGTTATTTTTCCTCAGACCAAAATTGACGCTGATATTAGGGAGGTAGACAGACAATAATGACGCAAACTTTATCACTCTCAAAAGTTGTAAAATTAGAATCCGGCTGGTATCGCGGCGATTTTCATGCCCACACCACCTTTTCAGATGGGTATTACGACCCGCCAGACCTGATGGAAGTTGCTCGAACCGAGGGGCTAGATTTCTTTACTGTGACCGACCATAATACCATCGACGCCTTCTCTCACTTTGGCTCGCCGGGCGATATTTTAATTATTCCGGGTTTAGAAGTAACAATGGATGAGGGACACTACAATGTGTTTGGCATTGAGGGTTATTCTGATTGGATGGAACATATCTGCACCGACCAAAACAAAATAGAACTGCAAGGAAAATATGAAACAGTACCCAAAGTTATGCGGCAAGCCGCCGCTGAGGGCCTGCTCAACTCCATTAATCACCCGCTTCTTATACCCTGGGCCTGGCTTGATAACAACGCTGACTTGCGACACCTGCATTGCCTGGAAATTTGCAACGACCCCACCTTTATTGATAACGCCGCCAACCCGCAGGCCGTAGATATGTGGACCCGCTGGCTCAACGCCGGTTATCGCATTACCGCCATTGGCGGCACGGATTACCACTACCCCCAGTTTAAGCCGGGCTATAGCGCGCCCCAGCGGTTGAGTTTTCCAACCACTTATGTATACGCCAAAGAACTTTCCGGCGCTGCGATTTTAGCCGGGCTGCGGCAGCATCGGGCCTACGTAAGTATGGGGCCGCAAGCGACCTTTCAGGCCCAGGTTAACGGCACAACCTATGACATCGGCGCTGACCTGGGGAAACTAGAGGGGAACATTGAATTCAGGGCTACCGTTTCCCACGCTTTAGACCCGGTATATGTCCGGCTGGTAAAAAATGGCAGTGTGTTTGAGGAAACGACCGTTGAAAACGGTCAGGGCAATTTGCAAAGTAGCGACCAGGCTGTCCCCTCCCAACCCGCCTGGTACCGGCTTGATGTAATTGGTCAGAATGGGGAGATATTGGTTGTCACCAACCCCATTTTTGTTGGCCCCCGGCGTCAGCCCACGTTGTACAAATATGGAGATTTTGTTAATCTCTAAATTAGTTTCAGTGATAAAGACCCGGAACTGATAATCGGTTGAGGACAATATGGTTCTAAAAGCGCTGGATGAACAGCACTTTTACATCGATGACAAACTGGTAGACCTGGTTTGGATTGGTTATCAAACCAAAAAACAAATCAATGCCGCCAACTATCACGATGTGAATAGACACTTGAATTGGCTAAACAAACTCGCCGAACGCCTTTTGACAAATGATGTGGACGAGAGAGATGAACGAATGGTCAGAAAAAGATTGGCGGCCCTGGTGCTTAGTTGGTATTTTGATTAAGCTCCTGTGATTACCCTAACCCGGATAAACCGGAATGGCGAATGGGCGAATGTGGCGAATGAAAGGCCAACCCATTTTCGCCATTCGCCTATCCGCAAATTTGCCGCGTTTACAATGATTTTTCTTGCCCAAAAAACAAGGATTCAACTGCTAAGGTACTAAGCAGTTATGCCTGGGATGGGGAGCGCGGGCAATGTGGCGGCGCGTTTTTGCAGGGCGCGGGCAATGACGACACGCTGAATCTCTGTTGTACCGTCTACAACCTTCATCACCGGCGCAATGCGATACATCCGCTCCAGCGCGTATGGCGTTGGGGAGAATCACTTTCTCATTGTGCTTTTTGGCAGCCTGGCGGATTTTTTCTGCGTTGTTACTCATTGTTGGATTCCTTCTTAAATATAGTTGGGTGAGTTCGTTGAGCCAGGTGAGTTTAGCGTACCATCCAACTCATTAAACTCACCTAACTCATTAAACTCATTTCAACTCACCCAACTCATTAACCTCTATGAGTTATACCTACCCAATTCATCAACCAGTTCTCCGAACCAATCAATCCTTTCCGGCGGGGCAATACCCGGCACCTCGCAGCCGGAGGCCAGGATATAACCGCTGTCTTTTGGGGCGGCGGCGAGGCAGTTTTTTATCGACTGCTTCATCTTATCCTTGCTGCCGGTATAGAAAAGGCCAGTGTTGATGTTGCCAATGAGTACCGCCTTGCCCCTGGTTGCTTCCACAGCTTTGGACAGATCGGAGGGCGCGTCGATGCTGATATTGGTTACGCCGGTTTTGACCATATCTTCAAGGATGGGGTCGGCATAACCACAAATGTGAAGCCCTATGCCCATCTTCTGTTTCTTGAAGTGGTCGACCATTTGCTTGTGATAGGGGAAGATGAAGTTGCGGTAAATTTTGGGCGAGACGAGACTGCAAGAGGCCGGAGCCTCAGAATAGCCAAGTCCCACCCCTAATTGAGTTACGGCTTCGCCAAATTTGATGGCGGCCTGAGTGCAGAATTGCATCAACTCGTGGACGTAATCCGGGTCTTTAAAGGTATCTTTAAGAAGTTTCTCGGCATCTCTGAGGCCAATGGCAATGGTCCAGGGTCCGGCAATTACCGCCGAGACAATGGAGTCGGCGACTACTTTTTTTGTTTCGGCCAACGCCTCTAAATAACCGGGCAGTCGTCCGTTTTTGGCGGGGTCCGGCACTTCAAGGCTGCTCAGTTTACCCTTGTCCCTCAAAGCCACTTCTGTGGAGATGCACAGGCTGTTTTCGGGAAATCTGAGCGTGTTGCCCATCGCCTCAACATCCATCAGCAAATCCCACATCATCAACAAGATATCCGGTTTGTAACGCTCGTAGGCGGCCACCTGCGCCTTTGCAAACGTTTGCGGATTGAGCAACATATCCCTGATAGTCGCGCCGACAAGTTGGGCGTTGCACTGGCCCGTGAAGAGATAGGCCGGAACCCTGTCCATCTCAGGGTCCTGGTCGGTAAAGGTCTTTTTAAAGGCCGCAGAAATCCGCTGCCTGCCGGTAAGCGCTCCCATCTACAACTCTCCTTCTTCCTGCCAAATTTTCATTTGCTCCTGATAGGTCGGGGGGAATGTTCCTTCAAAATAGAAGTTACTGGTGATGGGATATCGAATACCGGCTTTGTGGGTTTTGGCTAATCCCTCCACAACCGTATCCATCTGTGATGCGGGGATCATAAAAGCCATCTCGTCATCCTGAGTCATACCAAAGATTCTGTCTCCGTTGCCGGGTACAAGATAGCGGCATTTATCTTCTTTGATGGCCGTAATAATGGACGCGCAGCCCAACCGCCCCATAGCCGAAGAGTAAATAGCCCCGCCCTCATTATAAAGCGCCCCTTGAATGAGCCTCATAATTTGGGCCGGATTGCCGTAAACCATAAAAAGGTCCGGTTCAAAAGCCGTTCGATTTAGAGGCGCAACCAGGATATGGCTGTAAGCCCCGTGTTCAAAACGATCAATCAGGTCCTCTTCTCTTTTGCCCACTTCCTTTGACTCGGTAAACATCCCGGCGGCCATGTTGCCTTCGTTAAAAAAGTCAACATTTTTAAAGAAACCAAAGGGAGCCGCCCCCAAAGCGCATTGCATGTCCTCTTTGCCCATCGCTATGGCCCAACCTAATTTTCTGGCCATACCGACTCCCTGGCAGATGGCTATCTTTATTTTCATCTGTTGGAAGGGCCGGCGTGTTCTTTCCGGGATTTCATCTTCCGATTTTAGCATTTTTATTGCTACCGGAAAGGTGAGAGGTCGAATATAGGTATTTAATGCTTGT
>JAJRVO010000277.1 GCA_024277275.1 Chloroflexota bacterium | reverse complement strand
GTTCTTCAGGACTTTCCGTGCAACTGCTCTGAGGGGATTGCCAAATCCCCGTATGTTGTGGCAGCGAGCAGGTTGTGCCACTAAATATGCTTGGATTTGGCAATCCAAACCGAGCTTGCACGGAAAACCCCAAAGAGCCTAAATTCTTTGTGTCCTTGGCGCTCTTGGCGGTTTAAAAATTATGCCGTGTCTTAGAACTGAACAGCCCTGTGAATAGGTTAAGTTAATGAATGTACTTGTCTTATCCCATCTTTACCCCAGACCCAATGACCCCAGTTATGGTCCCTTTGTTCATCGCCAGGTAAAGCAATTGCAGCGGCTTGGGCATCAAATTACGGTTGTCTCTCCGGTACCCTGGTCGCCCCGTATTCTTCATTTCAAAACCAAGTGGCGCGATTACGGCCTGACGCCCAAAAAAGCCGTCTGGGAAGGCGTTCAAGTTTACTACACCCGCTATCTCCGTTTACCGGGGGAATGGTTCAGATCTCCGGCTGGATACACCGCTTATCGAGGGATGGCGGCTTTGGTCTTGAGACTGCATCAGGAACGTCCGTTTGATATTATTCATAGCAACGTATTATTGCCGGATGGTTTGGCTGGATTATATCTTAGACAAAAATTAAATATACCTCTGGTTTGCACGGTGCATGGCGCTGACGCAATAAGTCACCCGTTTTGCAACTCTCTCAACCTCCATTACTCCAAAATTGTTGTGGGCAAAGCCGATCAGATTGTTGTGGTCAGTCGGGCGCTAAAAGAGGTTGTTCAATCTTTTGCTCAACCGCAAAAAGCCATGCGCGTTGTGCATAATGGCGCCGATATCGAAAAATTTGAAGGTCCGGAAATAGAGTTGCCGGAGATTGATCAACGCCATACGGCATCTATCAAACCTTATATTCTGTTTGTGGGCAGAGACATTCGACGTAAGGGTTTGAAGGATTTGCTGGCTGCTTTTGTTCAGTTGATCGACAAGATAGAGCATAATTTAGCGGTGATTGGGGCAACTCCAGATGAAGTTAAAGCGCTTGCTCCCGATTTAACCGAGGCATTGGGCGACAGATTAATTGCGTTAGGCTGTCTGGCTCCTGATGAGATTCCATCATATATGCAAAACTGCGAACTATTTGTTCTACCCAGCTATTCCGAGGGGTTGCCTTGTGTAGTGCTAGAGGCTATGGCCTGCCGTAAGGCCGTCATTGCTACCGATGTTATGGGGATACCCGAGGAAGTAGTAAGTGGCGTAACCGGATTGCTAATTCAACCCGGCGATGTCTCCGGCTTAACAGAAAACATCCAAATGCTGGCCAGTAACGTTGAACTTAGTCAAGAGATGGGTAGACGAGGCGAGGAAAGGGTAATAAGAGAGTTTACGTGGGAACATAACGCTTCTAAGATGGTGTCGGTTTACCAAGAAGCCATCAACGCTAAAACTGTTTCTTTGAAATTGCCAAAATGAAAGCTTCTATACTTACCTCGGTCCACACCGTTTGGGATACACGAATTTATCATCGTCAAGCCCTCTCGCTGGCTGAAGCAGGGTATCAAGTCACCATAATTGCCACGCAAAATAATGACTCCGGGCAAACGTCTCTGGAGAGTGTAAACGCAACCTATATACACCGGCCAAAGTGGCGATTTGGCCGTGTCGTAAATTGGTTTCATTTCATTAGATTAGCCCTTAAATCAAGAGCCGATATCTACCACTTTCATGATCCTGACTTGCTTTTTGTGGGACTGGTAATTAAATGGTTAACCGGCTTGCCGGTTATTTATGATTGCCACGAACCTTATCGGGAGGCCATCGAAGAAAAGGCGTGGATTCCAAAACCCATTCGCTCTCTGGTGGGCGCGTTGTATGACCGGATTGAGCAGTTTTTTTCCAGGTTTATGTCGGCTGTTATTATTGCTAATCCAAGCCAGCAGAACCATTTTCCACAGGCTGTCTTGGTAGCAAACTTCCCCAAACTTAACCCCTTTGATTTAGATACCGAGCCTGACTATAACTCGGCCCAGCTTGTCTATCTTGGGCAATTATCTCAAGCGCGGGGCATTATAGATTTAATAGAGGCTCACCGGCTGCTCGAGGGAAACCGTCCCAAGATTGTGCTGATGGGACACTTTGCCGATGAAGATACCCGCCTGGCTCTGGAGCGATTAACAAAAAAGCACAATCTAGGCGACACGGTACAGTATTTAGGAGTTGTAGCTTATGATAGGGGAATTGAGGTTTTAACCCAATCTTCAATTGGGGTTATTCCCTTTCGTGCTATGCCGGCCCTTCGGTTGGCTATCCCCACCAAAATGTTTGAATATATGGCTTGCGGGTTACCTGTTGTAGCCAGCGATCTGCTGCCGATTGCACCTTATATTCAAGATGCGGATTGCGGCTTGGTTGTTCCTCCGCAAAACCCTCAAGCATTTGCCAAAGCTATTGGCTATCTGCTCAGTCACCCGGAAGAGGCACGCCGTATGGGAGAAAATGGACGACGTGCTGTAATAGAAAAATACAGTTGGAACAGCGAAGCTAAAAAACTATTAGAGCTTTACGAATCTTTGTTGAAAACTTGAGATATCATGCGATATAAAATATGACCGGATGAGGACAACCTCATCCTTTTTATTTGCCCGCAAGAGATACGTTTTGCCATCCTATAATGGCAATGTTACAATAATCAATCTATGTGGTTATGGAGGTTCTATTGAACAAGGCAATTTGCCCTTTATGTAAGTCTAACCAAAGTCAATACTGTTTTTCTGAGAGAGACTATCAGCTACTTGCCTGTAATACGTGTGACTTATTTTTTATCCATCCCTATCCGGGAGAGGTTCATGAACGTGTAAAAGAGTATGACTATGATGATCTTGAGATTTTGAATCCGGAACGCCACTACCAAGCTGAAGTTCAGTTACAGAAGATGTATTTTGGGTTAATTGCCCAAGAACTTGATGGAGTTAACTCTATTTTGGATGTTGGATGCGGTACAGGTCATTTTTTGGAGAGACTTAACACATACCCTAACTTATACCGGGTTGGTATTGAGCTAAATAAAAGTAGAGCCGCCATTGCCAGACAAAAAGCCGGTTGTGATATCTTTCAGATTCCAATAGAAGAGTTTGAACCGAAAAAGATTTTTGATGTTATTACAATGATTAATGTTTTGTCTCATATTTCTGATTTTGACCGCCTATTTGGTAAGCTGCGGGCAATTCTGGCTCCTGGAGGTAAGCTAATCCTTAAAGTTGGTGAGATGAAAAAGAATGTTGAAAAAGGTGATGTCTTTGATTGGCAGATACCGGATCACCTCCACTTTTTAGGGTTAAATACCATAGATTGTATCTGCCAAAAATTCAACTTTAAAGTTCACAAACATCAACGGGTACCTTTATCTCAAGATATGTTTTCACCAGTTTACTTCAAATCACCTGGCCGTAGTAAAGTGCGTAATGCAATTAAAAGTTTACTGGCATATACCCCGCTGGCCTTGCCTGCCATCGCTAAAATCTATGATATGCGTACCGGCCAAAGAACGTATTCTTCTTTTGTTGTGTTAAAGATAGAGGCTTAGTTCAATAGACTGATGCGGATATTATTTGTATCGGCCCGATTTCCGTATCCGCATCTGCGTGGTGACCAGGTGCGGACATATCATCAACTTCGGCTTCTGGGCGCTAAACACCAAATTACATTGTTATCCTTAACCCAAGAAACGGTGTCGACAGAGGCAAGAGAGGCTATTACGCAATATTGTGAGCGGATTATAATCGTCCCGTTATATCGAGCGCAAATGGTTGGGAGTTTACTGCGCGATTTCTTTTCTGCCTACCCGTTGCAAACTGCGTTGTACCAAACAACCAGAATGAGAAACGAAGTGCAAAATGCGCTCAACACCCATAGTTATGATGTGGTACACGTTCAACTGGCCCGGATGGCGCCTTACCTGGAATATGAATGCGATATTCCACGGGTAATTGACTTGATTGACGCGCTTTCATTGAATATGAAACGGCGATATCATTATGATTCAAGTTTACTTAAATGGGTAGCTTATTTAGAATGGAAGCGGTTAAGCCGGTACGAAGAAAGCATATGCCAATTATTTGACCACGTTACTGTGGTTTCACCCATTGATTCTCAAGCCATAGGGGATCACTCTAATTTAACAGTCAACGCCAACGGGGTTGATCTTGATAGTTTTCCTTTTACAGTTGACGGGAGAGAACCAT
>JAJRVO010000276.1 GCA_024277275.1 Chloroflexota bacterium | reverse complement strand
TCAGTGGTCAGTGTGTAGCTGATTGCCGATTACTATTTACTGATTACTGATTACTGTCTACTGGTCGCCACATCCCCCACAAATTGTAACTATCCTGTAACCACAATTAAAGCAGTTTTGTGTTAATATTAAAGCACAGGAAAGGATTAGTACGCTGTACCAACAGCAAGGAGCAAAGCCTATGCTAGTAAAGCAATCACTTAGGCCAAAACGCATCTTGGTTGTCGATGACGAGGAAACCCTGATTTTTTTTCTAAAACAGGGTTTGCAAGAAGCCGAATTTTCTTGCAATGTGGATGTGGCTTCCTCTGGTGAAGACGCACTCACCAAACTCACTTATAATAGATATGATCTCTTAATTACAGATTTAAAGATGCCCGGCATTACCGGGTTTACTCTGGTTGAGGTGGCCCGGTCTTTGCATCCTGATATTAAGGTTATACTGATGACCGCTTTTGGCTCACGCGAAGTTCAAGACGAAGCAAAAAACCTGGATGTTGAGGGATACCTTACCAAACCCTTTCCCACCACACAATTACTAGATATGGCCAACAATATTTTAATTGCCGAAGACCAAATTCAGCACAATTTAGTTGCCAATCATAATCCATCCATTGAAAAAGAAAACCAGAAACAATAGAGCAAAAGATTTACACGTGTAAGGAGGCACTCCCACCATGGGCAAAGCCAAAATCCTTTATATAGAAGACAACTTTGATAATATGACATTAGTAAAGCGTGTCCTGGAAATAGAAGGCTACGAGGTAATTCCCGCCGAAACCGGCCAGGAAGGTTTAACAAAAGCTTTTGAGAACAATCCCGATATCATCATCACCGATATTAACCTGCCTGATATTGATGGTTATGAAATCACCGACACCCTAAAAAAAGACCAAACCACCGCTCATATTCCGGTTATTGCTATGACAGCCAACGTAATGAAAAAAGACCGGGAGAGCGTTTTTCAGGCGGGCTGTGACGGCTACATTTCTAAGCCAATTGATGTTGATGAACTGCCCGGACAAATTGAAAACTTTTTGAAAGGTAAATTCTCATGACCCAAACTGCTGTTGTAGAATCAGCCAAAAATCAACCTATTGACCCCAAAGACGCCTATGTATTGGTAGTAGAAGACAATCTTCAAAACCTGGTGCTCATTGCCCGGCTATTGGCCTTTATTGGCGTACGCCGCTATGAGTGGAAAGCCTCTGGCTGGCAAGTATTAGAATTTGCCGACACAATGCCTCGTGTTGACCTGGTTTTGATGGACCTACACCTGCCCTACGAAGACGGCTACGATGCTCTGGCTAAACTTCGTAATGATCCCCACTTTGCCAATACGCGGGTGGTAGCTGTAACTGCCGATGCTAACCCAGCCTCAATGGAAAAGGCCAAAAATGCAGGGTTTGATGGATTCTTGGGTAAACCGATAGACCCTGATAAATTTCCAGACCAAATTATTGATATATTGCAAGGCGAATCAATTTGGGATTTAGGTTACTAATAATTAACCTATGTAGAACCAGCTTTCTAGCCTGGCCTAAAGGGTGATAATATCCTTTAAAGGTTCATTAACAGCTAAAAACCTTGTAACTGTTTGCCCATTTCAATTCAATTAAAAAGTTTGGCGCAAACCAAGTCAACAGTTACAAATAATCATTAAATTTGATCCGGATTAATATTATGAGCAAACAGACTCAAACGACGGCAAATTCGCTGGAAGCGCGTATAGAGCAGCTAACCCAGGCCAATCAACAGCTCCAAAGCAATCTGCATCAAACACATCTTGAGCTTGATATTAACCAACGCTTCTTTAAAATCTCAACCCTTAACGACGTGTACAATGCTTTGGCCCAAAGTGTAACAGCCATTGGGGCAGACCATTGTACTTTATATATGTGCGAAGAGATTGATAGCAATAACCTGCCCATTTACGGTCAGGTTGTGTTTAGCAGCCATCAAAGCTCTTCTGCAAAAGAACCCCGCTTGACCCTGGCAGAGTATCCGGCCTTATACAAACTGGTTAGCGCCAGAGAACCATTAGTCGTTCAAAGCGTTCAAACAGATAATCGTCTGACAAAAGAGCGCGAATTTCTCAACCAGTCCGATGTAAACAGTATTGTTATCAACCCTTTGGTTGTCCGCACTCATGTTATGGGGTTACTCTGCGCTGAGTATAAAACTGAGCGCTCCTTTAACCAAAACGAGCTAACCCTCTACCGTGCTCTGTCTAACCAAACCACCGCTGCCATAAAGCACATCCAACAAATACAACGCACCGAAGAAGCTCTGGCCGAAACACAAACCCTCTATCGCGCCGGTAGAGTGCTGGCCGGCGCCGCCGATTTACAAGAAATATTACAAGAAGCCCTGGTTGAGTTTGTGTACAGCCTGGGCCTGGACCAAGGCGGGATAACCCTACTTACTACCGACCGGCAATTTGGTCAACTGATGGCATATCTTGAAAGCGGTCAACTGCAAGATATTGAAAAACTTCGCTTTCCTATTAGTGACGATATTCCCTATCAAAAACTGCTACTTTCCGGCCAACCGTTTGTTAGCTATGACCTTACTCAAGACCCTCGTCTAAAAGAGTTTCACAGTTTTAACAGCAAAGAACCCACCAAATCTTTACTGGAATCCCCCATAATTATTCAAGGCGAAACCATTGGTTGGATTGGCGCCGATGCGGTTAAAAGTCACAGAGAATTTTCTCAACGAGAAATTGATATGGCCAGAGCTATGGCCGACCAGATTGCCATTGCCATCCAAAACCGCCGTTTATTAGAACAAACTGAGCATCAGGCCAAACAGCTAAGAGCGGTGGCCACAGTGGGCGAGGCTGTAACCGGCCTGACAGAACTGGACGAAGTCCTCAACACTACCGTTAACCTTATTAGAGACCGCTTTGGTTTCTATCATGTTTCTATTTTTCTTTTAGACGACGTGCGAGAATGGGCCGTAGTTCGCGCCTCTACCGGCGAAGTGGGCAAAATTATGGTCAGCCGTCCGCATCGTTTGGGGGTGGGCAGCAACTCTATTGTGGGTTTTGTTACGGCAAATGCCGCGCCTCGCATTGCGCTGGATGTAGGCCAAGACGCCGTTCACTTTAACAACCCTCTGTTACCCAAAACCCGCTCAGAAATGGCCTTGCCTTTGATATCGCGGGGTATAGTGATTGGCGCGCTTGACGTGCAAAGCACCGAAGCCAACGCTTTTACCACCGAAGACATTGAGACGCTGCAAATTATGGCGGCTCAGTTAGTTACAGCTATTGACAACGCCCGGCTATTTGAGCAAACTCAACGTCGCCTTATTGAGCAAGCTATGCTCTACCGCATTGGCACCAAAATTGGAGGCACGCTGAACCTTCAAGAAACAACCAACATTATCATTTCTGAAACAGCCGAGAGCCTGGACGCATCCGAATGCGTGCTGCTTTTGCTTGAAGAAAATGATATTGTTTATATTATTGGCGATTACGTTACAGAACAATCCAAATTTAAAAGCTACCAGGGCAAACGTTTTACGGCCACAGATTTTGCTAACCTGGCTAAAATCCAAACTAATAAACAAGAAATAGTTGTTCACATTGATGACCCAAACGCCGGCGGATGGGAATTGGAGTACCTTAAATCTCACCACGGCACAGCTATGGCTACAGTTCCCATTTTGCTCAGAAACGACGTCATTGGCCTTTTGGAAGTTTATGACGACAAACCGGGTCGCCATTTTACCCAGGAAGATATTGCTTTGTTAGACTCTATTGCTCTGCAAGCCGCAAACGCCATTGAAAATGCCCGCTTGTTTGAAACCGCCCACGAGAGTCAAACTTTTATGAAGGCCATTATCAATCAAATTCCCGACCCTATCTTTATCAAGGATAGAGAGCATAGATGGGTAGTTGTTAATACAGCCTTTTCAGAAAATCTACTAGGACAACCAGAAGAAAATATATTGGGCCACAGCGACTACGACCTGTTACCTAAAGAAGAAGCCGACTGGTTTTGGAAACAAGACAGCAAAATGTTTGAAACCGGCCAGGCTCAGGAAACAGAAGAACCAATTTCTGACACGGATGGTAATACACGAATCCTTTACACCCGTAAAATTCCCCTAACCCTAACTCCGGGCGAGAGCAAACCCGAATATCTCATTGGCATTATCAATGATATTACCGAACGCAAACAGCGTGAGGCTGAACGCGAGGGGCTAATTAAGCAAACGCAAAAAATACTTAAACGTACGCAAACCCTTTACCGGATTAGCGAAGCGTTAACCACAACCGCCGAAGATACTGCGGACAAGGTTAAAGAGCAACAAATTATATTTGAAACCGTTCTTAAAGAGTATCTGCAATTACTGGGACCAAAACAAGGCACTATTATGCTCTTTGATAAAACACTCAACTCAAATGTGGCTCAGGCGCGCTATATCAATGGTAAAGCCGTTAAACCAAACCTGGTTCTACCCATTGAAGACGACCTTGTTTTTCAGCATCTCCAAAAAGCGCCAAAGTCTCTTATCATTGAAGACGCTAAAAATCATCCCCTAACTAAAAAGCACCAAAAAACACAATGGCAACGCCACATCACCTCTATGCTGTTTATTCCTCTGATGACACAGGGCCAATTGACCGGCAATATTGTGGTTGACGCGCATGACAATTACACGTTTACCCAGGATGATGTAGAAGTTGGCGAGGCCATTGCCCACCAATTAAATATCTGGCTTGAAAACAGGCAGTTGTTAACAGAGTCTCAATACCGCTCAGAGCGGTTGCAGATAGCCGCCGAAGTTTCACGTGCAGCCAGCTCTATTTTAGACGTTGACGAACTTATTAACACCTCGGTAAATTTCATTCGCAACCAATTCAACTTTTACTACGTGGGCTTGTTCCTGGTTGATGAAGCCCGCGAATGGGCCGTACTCCGGGCCGGCACCGGCGAAGCGGGTCGAATTCAGCTTGAAAACAATCACCGCCTGCAAATTGGCGGCGAGTCGATGATTGGCTGGAGCGTGTCCAACCGTAAAGCGCGTATAGCGCTGGATGTTGGCAAAGAGGCCGTGCGCTTTAAAAATCCAATACTGCCAGACACCCACTCTGAAATGGCGCTGCCGCTCATTAGTCGTGATGAAGCTATTGGCGCGTTAACTGTGCAAAGCGTAGAGCGAGGGGCTTTTTCTGACGAAGATATTACGCTGCTCCAAACAATGGCCGATCAATTGGCTAACGCCATTGAAAATGCTTCGCTCTTTACCCAGACCCAAACGGCGCTGTCAGAAGCGGAAACGTTGTACAAAATTACCCAAGAGTTATCTTCTGCGCGCGATGAAGACATGGTGTATAAGCTGGCTATGGACGCTATTGCCGGCTCCGGCATAGATTCCAGCGCCATATATATGTATCTGGACAGCGCGCCCCAAAACAACAGCGACATCTCTGAGCAGTTGGTAGAACAAAAGGCTGTCTGGACCATAACCGGCAAATCGGCTGTAGCCAACGGCACTCGTTTTAGAGCAGACGACTTTGTAATAGAGCAATTGGTGCCGCATTATGGATCAATATTCATTGAAGATATTGATAAAGCGCAGCTTACAGAGCAACTACGCCGCACCTTAAAAATGCTTGGTATTACCTCTTTAATGGCCCTGCCGTTATCCACTTACCAAAGCCGATTAGGGTTTTTGCTGGCTGCCTACAACAGCAAAGATAAGAAATTCTCTCAAAACCAAGCGAGATTTTTTACCACCATTGCCCAACAAATGGTTATTGCCCTGGAAAACTTACGCCTTTTAGACGCATCCCAAAAACGAGCGCGGCGTGAGGAAATCATTCGCGAGATTACCTCAAAAATTAGAAATGCCGTTGATATAGACGAGATTTTAAAAACAACGGTTACAGAACTGGGCAAGGTTGTGGGCGCTTCTCGCGGGAATATAACGCTTAACGTAACTCCCCCCCCAGAAGAAACAAAAAAAGAGGGCAATGGGACTCAAAGCGATACTAGCAAAAGCAATGATCTTGCCAAAAACAGTGTAAAAGATAAAAAATCTATTGGCAATTAAGGAAAAAGCTATGGGCAATAGAGTTGTTACAGCCAATAAAATTATAAAGAATATTCAAACCCAACTACATCAACTGACTGCTGCCTGCCCTGATCTTACTTTAACAGAGAACGAACATTGGGTAAAAATTACACAAAATCTGGAATCTCTTTTGCAAGCTGTAAATCACCAGGAGTTACTGTTTCAAACAACTACTGCTATCTCCAACACGGTAAATTCCAGTTTAAATTTGGATGACCTGTTAGATGCATCAATCAACCTGATTAGAGACAGTTTTAATTGTCATTATGCGGGCATTTTCTTAATAGATGAGACCCATAAATATGCCCTGTTAAAAGCCGATAGCAGCCAGGTAGGGGACAGTAAATTACAAGAAAAACATCGCCTGGAAGTTAATGATAAAACGCCTGTTGGCTGGGCCATTAACCATCGGCAAATACATACTTCTACAGATGCGGGGGCAAATACGCTTCAGATTAAAAACCAGGCTATGCCAGAAGAATGCTCAGAGGCGGTAATTCCTCTTGTTACCAGGGGAGAAGTGATTGGGGCTTTGGTTATCCAAACCACAGAGCGAACAATTTTTTCCCAGGGGAATATTCAGTCGCTCCAAATACTTGGCAATCAACTAGCCAATGCTGTTCAAAATGTTTTGCTCTTTGCCACGGCAGATAGGCAACTGGAACAACTGGTAGACTTGCACAATATCAACTTGCAAATAGATAGCCATCTCAATATTGACACGCTTCTAAACGACGTGGCCCAGTTAAGCGCAAAACTCCTTACCACCGACGCCTGCATTATCAGATTAGCAGACAACCAAAAAGAGTTGTGTACCGTTAAGGCTGTTTATAACCCGCCAAAAGGCATAGAGCCTGGTCAAACAGAAGAATATGGAACGGATTTAAACAGTAAGGTTGTCCAGACCCGCCAGCCTATATTGGCCAATAACTGGCCCGGTTTGGCTAAAGATTATGCCTCTGATGAGAAAGGTACAAATAAAACGCCAAACACTCTGGCAATTATAAACGTACCCATTGCTACCCAAGACAAGGTCATTGGCGCCATAGAGGTTCATAGTTTTACCAAGTTGCAGGCATTTGACGAAAACGATCTTTACGCCCTTTCGCTGTTAGCCTCTCAAGCCGCCGCAGCCATTGAGAAGACCCAACTATTTAACCAGGCAGAAAATAGCCGCCGTTTTTTAAAAACAATTATTGAGCATATCCCTGACCCTATCTTTATCAAAGACAAAGAACACACCTTAATTGAGATGAATCAGGCCAATGCCAACGTTATAGGCAAACCAGAAGAAGAACTGATAGGCAAGACGGATCGAGTTCTCTTTTCACCGGAATTAGCCGGTGAATTTTATCGCCGAGACGATGAGGTTCTTACAACCAATCAAATTTTTGAGCATGAGGACAAAACCGTTTGGGGCGACGGTAAAGAGCATATTGCCTACACCAGGCTCATCCCCGTTCCCGATGCTGCCGGCCAACCGGAATACCTGTTGGGCATTACGCATGATGTAACCGAGCGCAAAGCGCACGAGGCCGAACGTGAACGCTTTTTGGCCGAAACATCTGCCCTTTACAACGGAAGCCAGGCCATTACCGGCGCCCTCAGCGAGTACCAAATCTTCGACGCGCTTTTTGAGCAAATTCGCGCCGAAAACCCCTGTGAAATCTCGGTCTTTCGTTTTGACGCGGTAAAAGACTAACCAATTTGGGCCAAATTAAGAGCCAGTTGGCAAAAGCAAGATAACCCCACTTACCGCAGAGGCACACAATTTTATTTACCGGAAACCGCCCACGCCAAATTACTAACTACAAACAAACCGCTTTTTATAGAAGACATCGCCACCGATGCCCGCTTGTCTAAAGAAGAGCGAGAAAGTCTTGCCCCAAACGCAGCCGTCTCAATTGCCATTTTACCATTAACTTTTATTGGCCAGGAACTTGGTTCGGTGGTTATTTACTTCACGTCGCCGCGTACCTTTTCTCAGGATACACAACGCTTCTGGCTGGCTATGGCAGACCAGGCCGGGGTGGCTCTGCACAACCGGCAACTTATTCAAGAGGCCGCCTATCGCGCTGTGCAAATGGAAACGGCGGCAGAAGTCGCCAGATCGGCCAGCGCTCTTCTTGACCTTGATGATCTGTTAAACTCTGCCGTGGCCCTGATTAGAGACCGCTTTGAGTCTTACTACGTGGGCGCTTTTTTGGTAGATGAAACCGGCGAGTGGGCCAAATTACGGGCCGGCACCGGCGAAGCGGGTCTCATCTTGTTAGAAAGCAAATATCGGCTTAAAATTAACAACGAGACCATGATAGGCCGGAGCATCCACCACCGAAAGCCGCGCATTGCTCTGGATGTAGGCAAAGACGCCGTTAAGTTTAACTACCCAAACCTGCCCCACACCCGCTCAGAAATGACTTTGCCGCTCATCCACCGAAACAAGGCAATAGGGGCGCTAACCGTGCAAAGCGACGAACAAGCCGCCTTTAGTCAAACAGATATTATCTTTTTGCAAACCATGGCCGACCAGTTAGCCAATGCCGTTGAAAACGCCCGCCTGTACGAGCAAGCCCAGCAAGAAATTGCCGAGCGGAAACGAGTTGGCGAAGCCTTACGAGAAGCGCTGGAAAGAACCGAGTCACTCTACCGAATTGGCGACGCCATAGCCACATCCACCGATCAGCAACCCACATTTGAAATTGTGTTGGGTAAATATTTACGCCTGTTAAACTTAAAATGGGGCGCGGTATCGCTGCTTAACAAAGCCGGCGACCAAAACGTGGTGCGGGCTATGTATAGAGACGGCCAGCCTGTTAAAACCAATATATCCAACCCAATTGACGTTCCGCTGTTTCAGTATCTGTTTAAAAAACCGATGCCATTGGTTATTGGAGACGTTTACTTGCACCCCCTTACCAAAGATACGCAAACAATGCGCAGTAAAATAACGGCCAAGTCAATGCTCTATATTCCCCTGGTCATCAGAGGGCAAATGATGGGAATTATTGCCGCCGGTTCTATTGAAACAGATCACCACTTCTCTCACAACGATATAGAAACAGGCCAGGCCGTGGCCGACCAATTGGCTATGTGGCTTGAAAATCAGCAATTATTGGAAGAAACCCAATACCGTTCAGATCGTTTGCAAACCGCAGCCGAAGTTTCCAGAGCCGCCAGTTCAATTTTGGATGTTGGCGAGCTAATTGACACCTCGGTTAACTTAATCCGCAATCAATTTGGGTTTTACTATGTTGGTTTATTTATGGTTGATGAGGCCAAAGAGTGGGCCGTGCTTAGGGCCGGTACCGGCCAGGCGGGTCTAATTCAGCTTGAAAACAATCACCGGCTCAAAATTGGCGGCGAGTCGATGATTGGTTGGAGTATGGCTAACCGTAAAGCGCGCATTGCTCTGGACGTGGGTCAAGACGCGGTGCGCTTTAAAAACCCGGTTTTGCCCGACACGCGCTCTGAGATGGCCTTGCCCCTAATTAGCCGCGACGAGGCCATTGGGGCCTTAACCGTGCAAAGCACAGAACCAGGCGCCTTCTCTGAAGAAGATATCACCCTGCTCCAAACTATGGCCGACCAGTTAGCCAACGCCATTGATAATGCCCGCCTGTTTGAAAATGTAGAGCAAGCCCAAAAAGAGGCGGAAGCGCGTCTGCAAGAAACGTTAGCCTTACAAAAACTCAGCCAAAAGCTGGCGGGAACGCTGCAAGTCGATGAGATTTTAGATAGCTTCTTTGAAGCCTGCACCAAAGAAATTGGCTTTGAATATGTTCAATTTTCCCTGGTCGACAAGTATCAAAACCGGGTAAAAGCTATTGCCGGTATTGGGGTAAGCGAAAGCAATATTAAACGAGCTAACCGCTCTTTGGACAGCGATGACATTATGGTAGACATTGTTAAAACCGGCCAAACAGAGATTATAACCGGTTGGGATGATCGCTTTGACAAAGAAACCTTTGAAGCCGAGGGTCATGGCAACTGGGTCAGAGTATTCACGCCTATCACGCTGCGCCAAGAAAATATAGGACTGGTGGAAGCAGGTTTTAACAAAAGCGTGCAAACAAACATTCGGAACGCACAACTCAGATCGCTTAAGGCCTTTATTAACCAAACTGCATTGGCCCTGGATAACGCCCGGCGATACGAGGCCAGTCAAAGAACGGCCCGGCGCGAGGCCCTGATTAAAGAGATCACTACCAAAGTAAGAGCTTCTACCGATCTTGATACTATCCTCCAAACCACGGTTAAAGAGATAGGAAATGCCATTAACAGCAAGCGAGCCTATATCCACCTGGTTCCCCAACAAAAAGCGACCTCTTCGCCAGGAGGTAACGGTGACGCAGGTTCAAGGCACAGCGCCAAATCTGATACTGTAGCAAAAGGCTCACATAACGGAGGTCAAGGCACATGAGTAAAACAAAAGTGTCAAAATCTCAAGACAATATGCCAGAACAAAAACTATCAAATCAGTTAGAAGTTTTGCAAGCGGTAAATCGACTCGTTGCCTCAGATGAAACAACCGAAACCATCCTTTCTGCCGCTTTAGACCACTTGTTAAAAACGCTGGGATATTGTGCCGCTCAAATTTACCAGCTCTCGCCCTCTGATAATGATTTGTGGCTTTATTTGGAGCGCGGTTTTGGAACCAAACCGGTTACTCAAACTGTGGACATCTTCTCTACTGAAGAGGAAAACATTGTTAGCGACGCCGTTCGTAAAGATACGCTAATCTATATCCCCGATATTCACCAAAGCCCATACTCTTACTATGGGCAAGATAAAAACGAAATTCCAATTAATTCAGAGTTGACTATTCCCTTAAAACATGCGCAGAAACCTTTGGGAGCGCTGAGGGTTCAAAGTGACAAAACCGATGGCTTTGACAAAACAGACACAACGTTTCTCTCTAATTTGGCAGACCTGATTGCCACAACCATTAAAAACAACAGAACCATTCAGCGCCTGGGAAACAATTTACAGGAAATAAAGTTGCTTTATAGCCTGCAACATGAAGAGGATTTGGCGCGGCAAAGACAAGCAGACACAAAATCAATATCCGGCTATCAATATGATAAAATAGACGTTTCTGAAGTGGAAAGCCTGCCTCAAACCGCAAAATTAACTGTAACCAAACAACAAACAGGTATCAGTACCATTCAAGAAGGCGATAGCAGGGAACTTGTTGCCCCTATTCAACTTCACGGAGAAACAATTGGCGTTCTTGGCATTGAAGATATTATCAATGGAGAAGATTGGACCACTGACGATATTCGCCTGCTGGAGGAAGTAAGCTCTCAGGTAGCATTGGCTATTGAGAACTCTCGTTTGCTGCAACAAACCCAAGAACGTAGTAAAGAGTTATCTATTCTGTTTGAAGCCACTCGTCAATTAACTGAAACAATTGATCTAAATCAAATCTATAATATTCTTACCACCCAAACCATCAACTACCTTAACGCCGATAGATGTAGTGTTTTGTTATTAAACAAAGCCAGAACACACTTTGAAGTGTTTGTGCAGAAAATCCGCGGTGCAGATGGTCGCTTGATTAAAGGCGACGACACTTGGGTTGAAGCCATAGAAGACTTTGGTTCGCTTCAACAAATGATAAAACGCCCGGATTTCATTATCCAGAATTTAGACGACTCTGCTCTTGAGCCATCCGCTCGCCGCTATATGAGCCGGCACAAAGATAAAGAAATTCACACGCTTTCCAGATTTCCACTGGTTGTAAGAAACAAACTGGTGGGTATTATGGAAGTTGAGCACCTTAATCAGCGCCACACTTACACCAGAAATGAACTGCAATTGGCCCAGGCCATAATTTCTCAGGTTACTGTGGCTATTGAAAACGCTCAATTGTTCCAACAAACTCAAACAGCCCTATCAGATACTTTAACATTTTATGAAATTAGCCGTTCACTGGTTGAAAGCACCAACGTAGATGATATTTTTAACATTGTTCTTGAACATGTAAAAGCATACAACATTGATCGGGTTAGTATCTCTTTGCTGGACCGGTCTCAATCGGGCGAAATTGAAACAGTAACCATTGTGGCTACCTGGGATAGAGACCCAGACAAAATGACGCCCGTGGGCACCAGGTTCTCCGCCAAAAATTTTGCCCTGGTTCATACTTTTGCTCAAGCCCCGTTTCATCCCCTTATCTCAGAAGACTTACGCCAGGTAAAGCAACAAGATGAACGTATGGACGATGCATTCCGCTTGTTTGCCCTGGAAAATTTAGAGGCAACTACGCTCTTCTCGGCCCCAATGTTTTTGGGAACAGATTACAAAGGCGTTCTTTCCATCTACACCAGAAAACCTCATACTTATACTGACCAGGAAGTTAGAATTTATCAAACGCTGGCCGACCAGGCTATCATTGCCATAGAAAACCATCGCCTTTTAGAAACCACCAGACGAGAACGTGACCGGGCCTCATTACTATATGAGTTAGGACAAATACTTAGTAACACAACTACTATTGACGAAGTAAACCAGGCCGTTATGGGCTTTACCCAAAAAGTTGGGGCCGTTCATAGCGAAATTTACATTACCGATGGCAATCAGTTTATATCGGTAGATTCAACCATCCAAAAACGCCAAAACCTTGCTCTTGATGAACTGGCCGAATTTGCTTTTACGGGCGGAGCCGCCTTTTTTGCCCCCAACCAACAAGAGAAAATAATTAAAATTCACAACAAGTCTCAAGACAATATATGGCCTCTTGAAGGTCTTAAAGGGATGTCAAAGGTAAAAACTTTTGTCAGCATTCCCTTCTACTCTCAGCGCAGTTCCCTTCAGGGTGGGTTAACCTTCTTCCACACAGAAACAGGCGCCTTTACAGAAGAGCATGTAGCCACGTTTGATTCCGTTACCATTCAAACAGCGGCCGCATTAGAAAACGTGTGGCTGCTGCGTCAAACAAAACAAAACCTTTATAACTCTGAAATCCTCTCAAGTTTGGGCCAGCAACTTTTAGGGGCCGACACAGCCGAAGCCATTTACAATTTGGCTCTAAAGGCAATGGCCTCTACAGAGCCAGACCGGGGCATTGCCATTCTTATGTATGACCAAATTGAGGGCCTTATTGAGTTAGAACTGGTTGGCTTGTGGAATCACCCCAGCCAAGAGTGGGCGCCTCTGCCACTGGGCGCTCGATTTTCTACCGAAGAATTGGGGCTTGTGCCATTGCTTAAAACAGGTCAAACCCTGGTATCAAATAACACCATTGAAGACGACCGATTCTTGCCAATGTTAAAGCAATTGCTGACAATGATGCAAGCCAACGTACTGGTGGCTGTACCGCTTTGGTTAAACCAAGAAGTTGGCGGCTTTGTCTTAATTAGCAACTACACCCATACCCAGTTTCCACCCGAAACAATCCGTTTATACGAGGATATTGCCCGCGAAGTGTCCGGCGGTCTGGAAAATCGCCGCCTCTTTGAAGAAGTCAAACACCAGGCATGGCTTCTTCAAACAGCAGCCGAGGTTTCTCAGGCCGCTACTGCCTATTTGGATTTAGACACGCTGCTTTTTGAATCGGTTGATCTGATTAAAGGTCGGTTTAACTTTTATCACGTCTCTATTTTTATGGTTGACGAATATCAACGGTACGCTGTAGTTCGGGCCTCTACCGGAGAAATTGGACAGAAAATGCTGGCTATGCAGCACAAGTTAGATGTGGGGGGCAAGAGTATTGTTGGCGCTGCTACCGGTACCGCCAAACCTCGCATTGCCCTGGATGTTGGCAAAGACGCCGTCCACTTTAATAACCCTCTTTTACCCAACACCCGCTCAGAAATGGCGCTGCCGCTCATTGCCCAGGGACGGGTAATTGGAGCGCTTGATGTGCAAAGCGTTAAACGAGGCGCATTTAGCCAAAACGATATCACCATCTTGCAATCTATGGCAAACCAGTTGGCTAACGCCATTGAAGCGGCCCGCGCCTACCAGGAATCCCGGGCGTCTCTGGACGAGGTCAGTAAATTGCACCAGCATTACCTGCTTGATCAATGGAGTACATATCTAAAACACCAAAAATCAATAATTGGCTACTGTTTAACCGAGGATGGCCTGGCAGTTAAGGCCGAAGAACAGGATATGCCGCCATTGCCGGAAATGAGCAGGATTATCAAGGAAAAACAACCCATTATTGTCCCGGCTTTAAATGGGGACAGTGGCCGTACAGATAACGGCAAGAGTAATGGCGATAAACCCCATTCTACTTCGCCTGCTCAACCAGAGACAACGCCACTCCAAAGCGCTTCGGCAAGCCAGTTGGCCGCAGGAGACGCGGCTAAGGCCGCAGAAGGCGCGGCTAAGGCCGCAGAAGG
This sequence comes from Chloroflexota bacterium, assembly GCA_024277275.1. GTDB lineage: Bacteria > Chloroflexota > Anaerolineae > 4572-78 > J111 > JAJRVO01. Next base: position 56 of record JAJRVO010000276.1, on the reverse strand, counting down.
CGCGGCTAAGGCCGCAGAAGGCGCGGCTAAGGCCGCAGAAGGCGCGGCTAAGGCCG
>JAJRVO010000275.1 GCA_024277275.1 Chloroflexota bacterium | reverse complement strand
TGGTTGCTTTGCTCCTGAAGTCTTGGTTGATTGGGTGACTGAGCTAACCTTTTTCAACACATCGTACCAAAATGAAGACCCCTGGGCTACAGCGCCCCAGGTAATGAGTAAACCCAGGATTTTTAACGGCTGGGCGTATGGCTTCTCGGCGGTGTTTTCCGTGTTCCACCAGTCGTTGTTGTATTTAAACTCCAGCGCTTCAAGCGTATCCAGCAGAGACGCAATATCTTGCTCTAACTCTTGACCTTCGGCCACTTCCACCGCTTTGGCCGACGCAGCGACCCGCAACGTGGGTTGTTCCCAGAGTTGGGCAGCAATATCGATGCTGTCAACGCCGGTGACCAGCGTAACAACCAGGGCTATGGCCATAACCAGTTGCCGGGCGTGGGCGGCATAAACGGCGCTAGCCTTGGTCATTACACCATTCACCCAATCCTCTACCTTTGCCAGGGCGGTCTCGACATCCTTTTCTATGCCCTCGGTCAATTTGGTCAGGGCATCTCTAATTTCACTGCCTTCAGGCAAGCTCTTAATGAGCATATCAATTTTTGCAGCCGTTTCTGCGGCGCTTATGTTTGCGCCGTTGAGTTTTGTTTTGAGCTTTTCAATGCTCTCGTTGGTAACGGTATACTGGTCTAGCAAAGCGGTGATAAATTTTGCGGACGGAATCTTTTCTACCTTACCTTCTCTGGTGGCCCCGGTAATAAGCCCAACCAATGTTAACCTGATTGGCTTGAGGGATGTGAGCAGGGGATGTTCCAGGACGGTATCAAGTTCACCTTTAAGCCTGTTTTTGTCCTCGGCTACTTTTCCAGATGCGTCTTTGGCCTGGTATAGCGATAAAAGGTAGTTTTCAAGGTCTTTCCCCCTAATTTCAAGCCCCTTAGTAATTATCGCTGTGACTGTAGAGACAATCAACCCCAATATGTAGTAAACCAATACCAACCCAAGCCCAACTTCAAGAACAACTGAGAGTAACATTTTCCTTCCTCCTTTAATGACGTTGGTTCTATAATAATTTATTAACTTCCTTAAGGTTACACGGATTTGCATTTTTGCCAAGTGCGGACCGTTAATTCGTTAATCAAAATACTTGCTCATTGGGGCGGGATTGGCAAAAAAAGGGAATTCTGTTATCCTGATAAAAATTTATGCGACGCAAGTTCCGATAAAAATAATTACAGAATGACCATGAAAGAACTAACATTACAAGGCTACATCCCCGGCGCTATTGGCAAAATTACCGAACTCCACGCTACATATTACAGTACGTATTGGAACTTTGGTTTGTATTTTGAAGCCAAAGTCGCCGCCGAAATGGCTCAATTTCTCAGTCGCTTTGATGAAACCAGAGACGGTTAAAGTTTAATGAGTTTGGTGAGTTTAATGAGTTGAGTGAGTAACTCACCTAACTCAACAAACTCAATGAACTCACCAAACTATTTTCAAAGGAGTAAATAAAATGTCACAAATTGATCCTTTATTGCAACCCTTTCAATTAAAACATTTAATCCTCAAAAACCGTATCCTCAGTACCAGCCATGAACCGGCCTATGCCGAGGATGCCAAACCCAAACTGCGGTATCAACTTTACCACGAGGAGAAAGCCAAAGGAGGCATCGCGCTGACTATGTTTGGCGGCTCATCCAATATAGCCCCGGATTCACCGGCTGCCTTTGGACAAATCTATATAGGCGATGACTCCGTTTTGCCCTACCTTCAACAAATGGCCGAGCGCATCCATCCCTATGGCACAGCCCTGATGTGCCAGATAACCCACATGGGCCGCCGCACCTTTTGGAATACTGAACACTGGCTGCCCACCATTGCGCCTTCGTGCGTGCGAGAACCGGCGCACCGCTCTTTTCCCAAAGAGATGGAGTTGGCCGACATCAAGCGCGTGGTCAAGGCTTACGGAGCCGCCGCCCGTCGCTGCCGGGAAGGCGGGTTGGATGGGGTAGAGATAGAAGCCTACGGCCACCTCTTGGATAGCTTTTGGACGCCCCTTGTTAATCGGCGCGCCGACCAATACGGCGGCAGCTTGCAAAACCGGATGCGCTTTAGCCTTGAGGTATTGGATGAAGTCAGAAAACAGGTGGGGGATGATTTTATTGTGGGTATCCGCATGTCCGGCGATGAAGCGATTGAAGGCGGATTGACCCGTGATGATTGCCTGCAAATTGCTCAAACGCTGGGCGCTACGGGGATGCTGGATTTTGTCAGCGTTATCAAAGGGTATATTGCCACCGATGAAGCCCTGTCTCACGTAATCCCTAATATGGGTACGCCCGGCGCGCCTCACCTGGAACTGGCTGCCGCCATTAAAGCGGAAATTGACCTGCCCGTATTTCACGCCGGTAGAATAGCCGACGTCGCCACCGCTCGTCACGCCATTAGCGAAGGACTAATTGACATGGTGGGTATGGTTCGCGCTCATATGGCCGACCCGCACATTGTAGCCAAAATTGAGCGCGGCGAAGAGGACCAAATTCGTCCCTGTGTGGGCGTGGGCTACTGCATTGACAACATCTATGTGGGCGGTGAAGCGCTCTGTCTTCACAACCCGGCCACGGGCCGCGAAGAAACTATGCCCCACATTATCCCCAAGGCCACGGGTAAACCGCGCAAGGTGGCAGTGGTTGGGGCCGGACCGGCCGGTCTTGAAGCGGCCCGAGTTTGCGCCGAGCGCGGCCATCAGGTGGTTTTGTTTGAGGCCAACCGCGAGCCGGGAGGACAGGCGCAACTGGCCGCTCGCGTGCCCAGGCGTCAAGATATTATCGGCATTATCGATTGGCTTTACCAGCAAGTTCAGCGATTGGGGGTAGATGTCCGCTTAAATTGCTACGCTCAACCCCATGATGTGCTGGCGGAAAAACCGGATGTGGTCATCATTGCCACCGGCGGGCTGCCCAACATCGACTTTTTGCAAACAGGGGCCGATTTGGTAGCAACCACCTGGGATATTTTGAGCGGCAGCGTTAAACCCGCCTCGGAGGTTCTGATGTTTGACGACAACGGCCGGCATCAGGGCTACTCCTGCGCCGAGGTTATAGCAGAGCAAGGCGCAAAGCTGGAATTTGTGACGCCGGACCGGATGCTGGCTCAGGAAATTGGCGGCACTAACTATCCGGTCTACTTTAAGGTCTTTTACGACAACCAGGTAACAATTACTTTAAATTACCGCCTGACTGCTGTGCGCCGCCAGGGCGATAAACTAATCGCCACGCTATACAATGAGTACAACAAATCCACGGTTGAACGCGCTGTAGACCAGGTGGTGGTGGAACACGGCACACTGCCAATGGATGACCTCTATTTTGAACTCAAACCCGACTCGTCAAACCTGGGCGAGTTGGATTTAGATGCGCTGATTGCGGGCCGGCCGCAAACTCTGGTCAACAACCCGCAAGGAACGTACCAGCTATTCCGCGTTGGGGACGCGGTTGCCAGCCGCAATATTCACGCAGCCATGTATGATTCGCTCAGGTTGTGCAAGGATATCTGATAATAACGAATTACGCATAATGAGTTAATAGGCTATACAGTTGATGGATACGTCAGTTCGATGTATGATCTCGTTGATAGCTTTTTTACCAAAGAGCGGTAAACTGCATAGGGACGCGCGGTAGGTAGATGATCCATTTACCGGAAAGAACTGTTGCAAAAAAACTGTTTTGTTTAAAACCGGGGAAACAAACGTATAAGGCCGTTGATCAGGCGCAACAAGTAGACGCCCAGGATAGTGATGACTCCAAAAAAAGGAGTTTTTTGCGCTGTGTGGAATGTCAATATCCAATTGCGCGCAAAGCTGATCGAATCGAAATAAACGAAAAACACCAACACGTTTTTGCCAATCCCCACGGATATGTTTATAAAATAGGTTGTTTTGCCCTGGCCCCAGGATGTATAATAGTTGGAGAAGATACCGGCCATTTTTCCTGGTTTCCCGGCTATGCCTGGCAAATTGCCCTGTGCGGCCAATGTTTAACGTTACTGGGGTGGGCGTTCCGCTCACAAGAAAGCCAATTTTTTGGCCTTATTCTTGAGAAGTTAAGATAAATCATACACAAAAGGAACACAATGAGTGAGCTAGGTCATGAATTTGACAGCGATGTAATCACCGAGCAAGACATTGATGTCAAAGAACCAAAATCTTATCATGTTATTCTCTATAACGATAACTATACCACCATGGAATTTGTAGTATACGTGCTAGAAGCCGTTTTTCATCATTCCGGACCTAATGCTGAAAAGATTATGCTGGATGTGCACCAAAAAGGAAAAGGCGTTGCCGGCACATTTACCCGCGACATTGCCGAAACAAAAGCCCTTCAAACCCGCACTCTGGCCAAAGAACACAAATTTCCTTTAAGATGTGTCGCCGAACCGGCATAATAAAAAAGGTGGTATTATTCAGCTATTCCATTCAAAGTTGCTGAAATGACGGTAATTGGTAAATAGTAATTGGTTATTAGGCTTAATTACAATTTACTAATTACCAATTACCCGCAAAAAGCAGTGAATGCGTTTTCAGGCTGAACAGTTACAAAAGGTAAATACTTATGAGCCGTCAAGAAGTCCAATCTGTTGTTGATTCTGCTATTCGTGAAGCCATTTTGCGCAGGCATGAATATATTACTGTTGAACATATTCTTTATAGCGCCCTGCAACACGAAACCGGCAGCGCCATTATCTGGCAGTGCGGGGGAAATGTGGATAGGCTGCTAAAAGAACTGCTCCACTTTTTCTCTGAAGAAGTGCCTGAGCTACCCGCCAACCCCTCATCGTATGAAGCGCCTTCTCCTGCCGATATGGCGGATGACTCTCAAATAGACGATATCTCGCCCATCCAAACTTTAGGTTTTCGGCGTGTTCTTGAGCGGGCTATGAACCAGGTTATTGCTTCCGGCAAAGCAGACCTGGAGATTGGCGACCTCCTGGTGGCGATATTTCTGGAGCAGGACTCTTATGCCGTTTATATGCTAAAAAAACAAGGCATTACCCGGCTGGATATTCTCAACTATATCTCTCACGGCATAACCAAAGATGATGACCTGGCCGGGCCGGATTTTGATGACTCCGGCGACCTGGATGACCTTGAAGAAGAAGCGGATGGGCAGTCGCAGCCTTTTCAGAAGGCGTTTAAGCTGGAATCATTTGCTGTCAACTTAACAGAGTTGGCCCGGCAAGGGAAACTATACCCCTTAATTGGTCGCGAGCATGAAACCAAACGCATCATCCAGGTTTTGTGCCGCTGGCTGAAACATAACCCGGTACTTATTGGCGAACCCGGCGTCGGCAAAACGGCCATTGTAGAAGGGTTGGCCCAAAAAATTGCCAAAAAAGAAGTCCCGTCGCTTCTCCAAAACACAGAGATTTTTGCGCTTGACCTCGGCTCAATCCTGGCCGGAACAAAATTTCGGGGACAATTTGAGCAGCGGATAAAATCGGTCCTAAACGCCATTCACAAATATAATGAGAAATCTGAACACGGGCTGGGCGCTATTCTTTTTATCGATGAAATCCACATGATTGTTGGGGCCGGAGCTACCAGCGGCACCTCCGTTGACGCTTCGGGGCTTTTAAAGAGGGCTTTGCACACCGATAATTTACGCTGCATTGGAGCCACCACGCACGATGAGTATCGACGCCACTTTGAACATGATCGCGCCCTGGTCCGCCGGTTTCAAAAAGTTGATATTCCGGAGGCCACCGTTGATGATACCGTAGACATCTTGCGAGGGCTGCAAACTCACTTTGAAGATTATTACGGCATCCAATACACCGATAAAGCTTTGCAACGGGCGGCTGATTTATCCTTTAGATACATTGCCGAACGCTTTCTGCCCGATAAAGCCATCGACATTATTGACGAAGCCGGCGCGTTGAACAAAATACGCGATGAGGAAGCGCAAAAAGACACGTTGGACGTCGTTGACGTGGAAGAAGTTGTTACCCAAATAGCTAATATTCCAGACCTTAATCCCGGCGAAACTGAACGGGATCAATTGGCGGTTCTAGAAGAGAGACTTTTGCAAAAGGTATTTGGGCAAGATCCGGCGCTTGAGGCCGTTGTGGCTGCCATAAAACTCTCCAGGGCCGGCCTTAATCTCCCGGAACAGCCTGTGGGCGCGTTTCTTTTTGCCGGGCCGACCGGGGTGGGCAAAACTGAAGTGGCTAAACAACTGGCTTTGATATTGGGCGTACCCTTTAAACGCTTTGACATGAGCGAGTACATGGAAAAACACGCCGTCTCGCGTTTGGTGGGCGCTCCGCCGGGATACGTGGGTTATGATCAGGGGGGACTCTTAACCGGCACAATTCGCAAAAATCCCCATTGCGTGTTGTTATTGGATGAAATTGAAAAGGCCCACATGGATCTCTTTGATATTTTGCTTCAGGTAATGGACCATGCCACGCTCACCGATAATACCGGGCGTGAAGCCGATTTTAGAAACGTTATTATCATTATGACCACTAACGCCGGGGCCAGATAAATGGTTAAAAAGAGTCTGGGCTTTAATCAGACCGTTGATGTTGCCGTTAGCAAAAACGTCATTGAAAAGATGTTTAGCCCGGAATTTAGAAACCGGCTGACTGAAACGATTTTCTTTAATCCGCTCTCCCACAGTATTATGGAAATGATTGTCGACAAATTTATTGACGAGTTGAATCTCCAACTCGCTTCACAAAATATCCGGCTTGAAATCACTCAACCGGCCAAACAATGGTTGGCTGAACACGGGTATAGTGAAAGATATGGAGCCAGACCCCTGGCGCGACTCATTCAAACCGCCATCCGCCGGCCTTTGTCTGACGAAGTTTTATTTGGAAAACTTCAGGACGGCGGAAATGCTGAAGTGAGGCTGAAAGGTGAGAAGTTGGTGATTCAGACCAGAACATCCTAATTTGAAAGCGAGTCATATGAACATTTTTGCACTACTAGACGAGATTCAAGCAATTGCCAGAAACGGCCTGCACTACACATCAGGTCCGAAGAATGCTTTTTTTTTCGCACAAATCTGGGGGGAAAAGAAACAAAACTGACCAAGTACAGACCCCAAACAGGCCAAAATATCGCCTTTTGCAGCGCAGCGACAGGCTGAAAACGATTTTCCAAGGATAAT
>JAJRVO010000274.1 GCA_024277275.1 Chloroflexota bacterium | reverse complement strand
GGGCTGTTCAGTTCTAAGGCGTGGCATAATTTTTAAACCGCCAAGAGCGCCAAGGACGCAAAGAATTTATAAAAATCTTGGCGATCTTGGCGTCCTTGGCGGTAAAATCATCGGCGATTGGTGAGAACTGAACAGCCCTGAGTAATCAGTATTCAGCAGTCAGCGTTTCGGACCCTAAAGGTTTTGGCAAACTTGTTTGCACAACCTTTAGGGTCTGGGGCGCTGATCACCAGTTACCGCTAATATTCCAATATTTTTAAAATCTGCGCGGCAGCCTTGTCCCAGGAAAACCCCTGAATTTGCTGAAATCCTTTTTCGACCAGCCGGCGACGCAGGTTGGCATTGGTAATAAGTTGAGTTAGCCCTTGAGCAATCTCTGTTGTCTGTCGCGGATTGACCAATAAAGCCGCCTCCCCGGCCACCTCCGGTAACGATGAGACGTTGCTGGTCAAAACCGGCGTGCCGCAAGCCATCGCCTCTAGCACGGGCAGGCCAAAGCCCTCGTACAGCGAGGGAAAAACATAAGCCAGCGCCCCCGATAACAGGGCCGGTTTCGACTCGTTAGCCACATAGCCGGGAAAAATAACCCGATTTTCAATCCCCAAAACCAGCGCTTTAGCAAAAATCTCATCATACAACCAGCCCTTTCGTCCGGCGATGACCAGCTTTAATGCGTCGTTCTCCGGGGGCAGCGAAGCCAGAGCCAAATGAAAGGCCTCAATGAGTCGCGCCAGGTTTTTGCGTGGATGCAGCGTACCCAGGTAGAGCAGGTAATTGCCTTCAATATTATATTGCGCTTTGGTTTGGTTGATAATTGCGGGGTCGGCGACGGGGGTCAAACTTTCATCTCGACCCAGATAGACAACGGTGATGCGCTCCGGGTCGGCCTGGTAAAAGTTGACCAGATCATCTTTGGTAGCTTGCGAGTCGGCAATAATGTGTTGGGCAACGCGAGTATGGCGGCGCGTGGTCCGGTTGAGATACCAGCGGTCAAAAGAGCGATGAGCCTGGGGGTAGTGAACGTAGCCCAAATCATGCACAGTGACCAGGGACGGAACCGGGCAGTAAAGGGGCAGCACATGAGCCGGGACAAAAAGCGCGTCGGGAGGATGTTGCCACAGTTCCATGGCCAGCCGCAGGTGAGTCCACAGGCGCGGCCAGGGGATAACCCGCGTTTCCAGGTAAGGGGAGTCAGGCCAGTCGGTGTGTTGAGGAGGGTGGGGGCTGTAAAGCCGGAACCGAAGATTTGATGAGGATAACCGGGCCAGCGCTTTAATTAGCTCCAGCGAGTAGGTTTCAGTTCCGGTGCGATGGGCGCGGGCGGCTCGGCTGGCGTCAATGCCGATGATCATCCCCCCTCCAAATCCGGCAAGAACTCTTGCAACGCCGCAAAATCAATTGCTCCTTGTCGCAACAAACGCGGAGGAGTTACGCTCAAGTCAATGATAGTAGAGGGTTGACCAACGGCGGTTAGCCCGCCATCGAGAATAAGCGGGATGCGTCCCCCCAACTGTTGAGCCACACCCTGCGCAGTGGTTGGGGCCGCTTGGCCGGACAGGTTGGCGCTGGTCACGGCCAGCGGGCGACCCACTTGAATAACCAAATCAAGGCTGACCGGATGGTCGGGGATACGCGCAGCGACAGTGTCCTGTCCGGCGGTCACATCGCTGGGCAAAGCGGCAACTTTGGGCAGCACAACGGTTAACGCCCCCGGCCAAAACTTTTGCAGCAGAGGCCAGGCTCTATTGGGCACGTCGCGGGCAATCAGGTTTAGGTCATCAATTTGATAGATAAACACGGGTATAGCCTTATCTGCCGGTCGCCCTTTGACCGTAAAAATCTGGCGCACGGCAAATCGTTCAAAAGCGTTGACCCCCACGCCATAGAGGGTATCGGTGGGAAAAGCGACTGCCTCTCCCTCTCGCAACAGGCGGCGGGCCAGCTTAATAGCTTTACGAGAAGTGGCCGGCAGAATTTGGGTCATTGGCTATACATCCCAACCTAAAATAATGACATACAGCCCGCGCCCGGCTACGGTTTTGATAGCCGTTCAGGTTTGGGCAGAGACGGGTAAATTATACTTTACGGCGATTACTTTACTCTGAGAGAGGCAGGGTGTCAAAATCCCCATCTGGTAGTCTGGAAGCCAGAGGGGGAAATGAGTTTGGTGATTAATTCTTGACTTGTTATTGTATTTATGATACAATTATTTCAGAATTTCCTGAAAGTTCTAAAATTAAATAAAGAAGGTTTGAAAAAATAAGGATGTAGAACAATGCTAAACTTTTATCTCTACTCAGTCACCTCAATATCGTTGACCGTGTTTTACATTGCGGCGGTGGTGTTGGTCAATGGATTGCTACGGCTATGGCTGGGCGTTGACACCGGCGAAGAAACACGCAAGGCTATTGCCGGCGGGGCCGGGTTTATTAGCGTATCCTTACCAATGTGGTGGATTCACTGGCGTTGGCTGCGCTTACAATTTAGCCAGACACAAGCAACGGACATTACCTGGCATCGTTTTTATCTTTTCACCATCGTCTGCCTAAACGCAATGGCGATATTGATTGGCGGCAGTATTGGCGTGACCAATCTGGCAGGCATAATATTAGCCATTGGCGACACAACAGCCAAGAGTCTGGCCAACGCCGGCATAGCCCTCTTTGCATTGCTGCTTTCCGGAGGACTGTGGCTGCATCACTGGCGGCAATTTAAAGGCGAGATGGGCGAATTGTTGCCTCGCCTGGCGGCCAATCCTGAGTGATTTGGTTAAGCAAGTCCAGAAAAAATAACATCCCAAACTACGTGATGCGTGAAAAGCCGTTTCATCACGCATCACGTATCACGCAAATTTACGACAAGTTTTGGGATAATTTAAATTTTGCCCCCTTAACCCCCAATTTAAAAAACATTGGTAAGAAAGCCCCATCATTTAACGTCTAACAAAAGTGAAAAAGGTTGATAATTTGACAGCAATGTCAATTCATTTACAATTCTTTTTAGAACCAAACTGAAAGTCAATGTCAACAATAAGATTTACACAAATAATGATATTCTAATATTGAAATAAGGAGTAAATTACTAATGTCACAACCAATTCATGTATCTGATGGTGAATTTCGAGAAAAAGTATTAGATTCTTCCGCGCCGGTTGTCGTCGATTTTTGGGCGCCGTGGTGTGGCCCTTGCCGTATGGTGGCCCCCATTTTGGATGAATTAGCCAAAGAATATGACGACAAGATTGTTATTGTCAAAATCAACACCGATGAGAACCCCCAATTGGCTATGAAATATGGCATTCAAAGCATCCCGACCATGCTCTTTGTAAAAGACGGCGCCATTTTTGACCGCATCATTGGCGCTCATCCCAAGCCTTCTATTCAACAACGCGTCGAGGCAATGTTGAATTAAAATGTCGCTAACCGTCTCTACCCTGCTCACTTGGCTGCGCGAGAATAGCTCGTTAGTGTTGTTGGCAGTCGCTGTAGTAATCTATTTTGCCTTAAGAACCAGCCCCACAAAAGGTATCGACTCGCCCCGGACGCTGGATGCTTCGTTACAAACAGGCCAGCCGGTTGTGGTTGAGTTCTACTCTAACTTGTGAGGCGCCTGCCTGGTGGCTAAACCTGTCGTAGACAGGATAGAAGACCAATTGGCGGGAAAGACCAAAGTTATTCGGCTGAACTTGTTGAGCCGGGTAGGGCGTCAAGCCGCATCACGCTACGGCGTGCGCGGCGTGCCAATGCTGATTGTTGTTAACGGCAGCGGCGAGGCCGTTTATAGCCGGTATGGGATTCCCTCGCCCAGCCAGGTTGTTGAGCAGGTTGACACGCTACTTGCGGTAAATTAGTATTTGCAAACAATAAAACTGAATATTTTAAGAAAAGCCTTCCAAAGGTGGGAGGCTTTTTTATTTCCCAAAAATAAATCTATCCAATCAGAAAGATGGTACAACCTATAGCCATTTGGCGACAAAATCCATTATTTGTCTTGACACCGCGCCAAAAGTATGGTATATTACGACAAATAGAACAAATGTGCTATTATGGATAAAATAACAACTAAAGGACGCATTACAATGTTGCTGGGCAAATACCAGCTTAGTACCGGCCGGCGATTGTCGCCCCGCCGCCTGGCCCAACTTGCCGGTGTGCCCAAAGATTTGGTTTATCGACTGGATGCCGGCGTAGCCCGCTATGTTGACCTGTACGCCCTGGCCCGCCTGTGCAATGTACTCAACTGCCGGGTCGAGGAAATTTTGGTTTGGAATAGCAACGGTAAGCCTATAAACCCCGAAAGCGACGAGGTAAAAACATAATGACAGCCTTGAGCAACCCCTTCGACATTTTGCCGACGAACCTGTTCAATGTTTTTAGTACCCAGGGCCAGGGTGGACTCCAACGTCACTACATGGCCGTTCTTTTACGCATCTATGAACTGGTCGAGTTCAACCGTTTTGGCCTGACCCGTGAGGTAGTGGTCGCCGAAATCAAAAACTATTTAACCGGCGAGGAGATAGACGCCCTACCCCAATCGCTTGATGCAAGTGAAGATGACGACCCGCTCCCCGGCGATACCCAGGATTACGCCGGTTGGATTTTACGTCGCCTGGTTGAGGCGGGTTGGCTGGAACGGGAACAGCAGGCCGACTACACCGAACTGATTATTCTGCCCGACTACGCTTTTACCCTGCTTGAGGCGCTGCGGAACATTCAGCAGCAAAAGCCCCAGGAGTACACGGGCCAACTTTACGCCGCCCACCAACTTATTACCCAACAGGGCGACAATTTCTCCCCGACCCTGGCCGTTAGCCAGGCTTACGAAAACGTGCGCCAGGTGGTGCGCGGTCTCAACGAACTCAACCAAAACATCCGCCGCTACACCGAGCGAGTCACCCGCGACCGTCCCGTGGCCGAACTGCTCCGCTTGCAGTACGACGATTACAGCCAGGTACTTGGCCCGGCCTACCACGCTCTCAAAACCTCGGACCACGTTTCTCGCTACCGGCGCGATATTGTGACCCAGTTGCAAAGCTGGCAGCTTGATAGCGACTGGCTAGACCACTCTGCCGATGAACTGGCTACCCAAAGTCGTCTCACCCCGGCCCAGGCCACAGACGAGATTAACCACTACATGCGCTTTGTCGTTACCCAACTTGAAAGCCTGGACCCGCTGTTGGAAGAGATAGACCGGCGACACACCCAATACCTGCGCACCTCGCTGCGCCAAATCCGTTACCAACTGGTCAGCGCCGATGGCAGCTTTAAAGACCGTCTGGTCTCTTTGGCCCGTAACCTGGCCGCCCTGCAAACCG
>JAJRVO010000273.1 GCA_024277275.1 Chloroflexota bacterium | reverse complement strand
GTCATCTTGTCCTACAAACTTGACTTTTCAGGCCAAACTGTGGCTCAAATCCTGGTTTTTCGCGCCTTTTTTCCATTTGGTGTCTGCTTATCCTTTCCTCCCTTTCGCTCCTCTGTTTGTCCCCACTGTTTTACGCTTACCGTATGGAAAAACCTCAGAGGTCGTTAGCTCCAACTCCTGAACGCTACTCAGCCTAATCTCAACAACTGGGTTAGTTAATACCGGCAAACGCTGTATAATCAGGTCACAAAATAATTTTGCGATAAACATTATAAAGGAAATAACAATGACTTTAGCCGATTCTTCTCAAACTGCGGCCGCTACCCTGGCCTCATTTTGCGCCACAATTCGTTGGTCGGAGTTGACTGTAACCGTGCAGGAACGGGCAAAGGAATTGCTCCTGGACTGTCTGGGGGTGACGGTGCGCGGCAGCGCCGAAGCCTCCAGCACACCGGCGGTCGCTTTTACCCGCGCGATGCAATCGACCGGCCCGTCAAGCGTTATCGGCGCGGGGTTTTGCGCCGCGCCCGCATGGGCTGCTCTGACAAACGGCACGGCTGCCCACGCCACCGAGATGGACGACGTAACCTGCGAGTCATCCCTTCATCCGGGCGTAACCGTTATACCGGCTGCGCTGGCCGTAGCCGAGGAACAGGGAGCGGATATCCCCGCCTTACTGGCCGCAATTGTGGCCGGCTACGAAGTCACGCTGCGGGTGGGAAATGCGTTGAACCCGGCCTCGGCTTATCAACGCGGCTTTCATCCCACCGGCGTAGCCGGTGTTTTTGGCGCGGCCACAGCCGCCGGTTATCTGCTCGGTCTCAATGTCGAAACCCTGACCCGCGCCTTAGGCATTGCCGGCACAATGGCATCCGGCTCTCTGGAATACCTCTCCGATGGTTCCTGGACCAAACGCCTTAATGCAGGCTGGGCCGCGCACGCCGGGATTGTGGCCGCCGGTCTGGCCCGGTCAGGCTTCACCGGGCCGAAAACCGTCTTTGACGGCCCGCTCGGTTTGCTACGGGGCTATACCGACGCGCCAAACAGCCACCGCTTACTGGCAGGACTGGGCCAATCGTTCCAGATTATGACCGTGGCTATTAAACCCTACGCTTGCTGCCGCTACAACCACGGCCTGATTGACTGTATGCTGGCCCTTAAACAAGAACACAACATCCGTCCCGATAACGTGGCAGCCATTCGTCTGGGGGTGTTAAAAGCGGGCGCGCTCCTGGTGTCCACCCCTATTGAACAAAAACGAGCGCCGCAAAATATTGTCGACGCCCAGTTCAGCGCGCCTTTTGCCGCAGCCGTGGCCCTGGTTCGCGGAGCCGCCGATGTGAGCCAATACACCCCGGCTAACGTGAACGACCCAACCATCCGCAACCTGATGGCCGTTACCGATTGCTACCACGATTCTTCGCTTGACGCCGTTTATCCGCAGCAATGGCCGGCAGAGGCCGAAATCAAGCTGCGTGACGGGCAAACGCTCTCCCATCGCATTGAGTATCCAACCGGAGAGCCGGAAAACCCTGTCCCCCGTGAAGGTTTGGTCGAAAAATTTGTTATGTTGACGGACCATCTGCTCTCTACTGAAGCAGCGCAGAATTTAGCCCAACGTATCTTAAAGATTGACCAGGAATCGAGCATTGAAGGCATAATGAGCATTATTAGAGGGCAGGTTGGTTGAGACTTGTTAGTATAGATATCCAGACTGTCATCAGGGATTTACTAACGAGTAACGAGTAACGCGTAAAATTTACGCATTACTCGTTACTCGTTACGCACACGACCAAGCAAAAACTTCTCTGAAGCCGTACACCTTATCAAGAGAACATCCAATGAAAGCAATTCTTTTAACCAAACACGGCAAACCGGCTGCCTTAAAAATCTCCGACGTACCCGCGCCCCAGCCCAAAGCCAACCAGGTCAGAGTCAAAATTGAGACTATCGGCCTCAACTACGCCGAAATTCAGTCTCGGAAGGGGCTTTACCGCTGGGCGCCAAAGTTGCCCTACATTCTGGGCATGGAGGCTTACGGCGAAATCGAGGCCGTCGGTCCAGGCGCAGAGCATCGACAAATTGGCGAGAAGGTGATTGTGGGGGCGCAATATGGCAGCTATGCGGAATACATTGTTGTCCCGGAAGCTCAAGCCCTGCCGGCCATCGACTTTTACTCCCCAGAGGAAAACGCTGCCTTTGCCGTAAATTACCTGACCGCCTGGGTCTGCCTGGTTAAGATGGCCCGCATGCAACCCACCGACCGGGTTTTAATCCAGGCAGCGGCGGGAGGTGTCGGCACAGCCGCCGTTCAGTTAGCCAAGCGCTTTGGCTGCACGGTCTACGGGACCGCCGGAAACGATGACAAGATTGAGCGTCTCTACCAACTGAACATTGACCACGCCGTAAACTACCGCCGGCGCGACTTTGAACAATACATCCGCGCCCAAACTAACGGTCAGGGCGTTGATGTGGTTTTGGAAGTAGTCGGCGGCGAAGTCTACAAAAAAAGCGTCAACTTGCTGGCTCCGTTTGGGCGAGTGGTGGTGGCCGGTTTTGCCGCTCTCGACCTGCAAAAATGGAATCCCGTCTCCTGGTGGAAAACCTGGCGAGCCATTCCCCGGGCCAGCATTAGCCAGATGGCCGTGAACTCTTACGGCGTTATGGCCTCGCATCTAGGCTACCAGTTGGAAGATACGCCTCGCCTGCTAAATACCTGGCAGGAGTTGACAGCATTTGTCCAAACCCACCAAATCCGCCCGGTGGTGGGCGCAACATTCTCCTTTGATGACATCGCCGCAGCGCACCAATTGATGGAGTCCCGGCAAAGTTACGGCAAAATTGTGATCAAAATTGGGGAGTAGACGCGGGGTTTGCTTCTTTTCCCGACAATTGCCGCATCGCCCAACCAAAAGCAAAAGAGCCGGGCTGCCACGACCCGGCTCTTTTGAGGAAAAAAGGAGGAGAAGAGAAGTTTTTTGGACGGCGGGGCCTGCCGCTGTCGTTTTGTAAACTTGGCAGTAGGCCCCACCGATTAACAAGAACGAGTATACCTCTAAACAAGCAACCCGGCTTGACGGCTTGACCACGCCGGCATACCGGCAAACCTACGCCAAACCGTCGCTATATGCGTAGATTTGCGCGAGAAACGGCAGGAGTCAGAAACCTGGGGAAAAAATTCGTAATCCGTAACGCGTAAAAGGGCAATGTGGCGACAAACCATCACGAATTACGAATTGCGAATTGCGAATTGCGAATTACGAATTACGAATTACGAATTACGAATTACG
>JAJRVO010000272.1 GCA_024277275.1 Chloroflexota bacterium | reverse complement strand
GGGCAAGCCCTTTTCAATCTGCTTGACAATATCGTGGGAGAAGACAATAGCCACGGCTGCTTCGCCGGCGCCCACAAAACGGGCCGGGGCGGAACCACTCTTGGTAAATTGCAGGACATTGTTGGTCAAGGCGCGCTCGTACTCCCAGACCGCGTCTTCGCCTCTCATCTGGATGTTGGTGCAGAGATGAGTATAGGAAGTGCCGGAGCTTGACGGGTGAGCAACCAGGATTTGTCCTTGCCATTCTGGTTTGATCAGGTCTTCCCAGGATGTTGGTGCAGAGACTTCCGGATGTTCAGCCAGATAGTTGACATTGGTGGCAAAGCCCAACGTGCCAATGTAAATACCAAACCAGGAATTATCCGCTGCTTTCATTAAGTTGGGGTCGCGCAGGTTAACGGCGTTAGGTGAGTCGTAAGGTTCAAGCAAGCCCTCTTGCGCGGCGGCAATGTAGCTGTCAACCGGGCCGCCCCACCACACGTCAAACTGTGGATTGGCCGCCTCGTTGCGCAGGCGTGTCAACGATTCGCCGCTGGACATGCGCACCCAGTTGATGATAATGCCCGGATACAGCTTGTTAAACTCAAAAATCTGTCCCTCGCACCATTCCAACTCGACTACACAGAGCAGGTTTAACTCGCCGGTGATATCGGCTGAGCCGGTGACTGATGCAGCCGCTCGTTCAGCGGCAAATTGCTCTAACAATGTTGCCGCTTCAGCCTCATCGGGAATCCATAATTTTTGTCCCACTTCAATCACATTGGGGTCGGGAATAGCGGCAAAGCTATCATCTTCCGCGGCTTTAGCGGTGGTGGCTTTCCAAATCACCGGCCAGGCCAGTACGTCGCCGTAATTCTTTTCTGCCAGCTTGCTCAGCCAATCGTCAGCCTGAACGGTGTACTCTTGCCCAGCTTGCTGCACCGGACTGGCTGCGCTTGCTACGCCTACCAACAAGGCTGTTAACAGCAATACCATTAATACTGAAGTTAAAACCTTTTTCATTATCTAATCCTCCTTGGATATTAAAAATTTAAGGTCTAAAAACATTAAAAGACAAATTTTGAAAAGTTTGGGCATAGGCATATCTCCTTGAAAATTACGTTTGAGGTGGAGTTCAAAGCGTACATCCCAAGCATATTTTGGGATGGTCTCCTTATTTGATAAGGGTGCAACCTATTTTATTTTATGAGCTTTGGCTTACAATAAGATATGTGAGGAAATTATAGAATGGTATGTTACATCGAGCGCCATTGCTCATTTAATATTGCGACAAGAGGTCCGTGAATAGTTGTTAATTTTTTCTAACGGAACAGGGGTAAAATAACATGTTCTGATTGGTTTGTCAACATAAACCCTATTATATCTGTGGATTGCGTATGCTTCCATATTACGTGGGGGTGTGTTACAATAACAATCAATTCATGCTTTTTGATGGTTACAGATATGTATCTGTAACCCACCATATGCTGACTTAAGTCGGCGGAATACCCGTTACAGGGTTAACCCTGTAACGATCTAAAATGCGGCGAATTTGCTAATAGTGAATGGCGAATATAGCGGTTCATCATTCGCCATTCGCTTATTCGCCATTCCAGTTTATCCGGGTTAGAAGGTGTTTCTTAAATCGTGTAGACCAGACCGCAGAGGTTTCTGAAGCCGATTTTAACTGTAAGTCAGGTTCATAACCGAGGCAAATCCGCTTAAAAAGGTCTCGCAAAAAACCTCTGCGGTCTTTAAGAAACACGCTCTTAGGTACAAACAATGAAACAAGACCTGATCTTAATCGTCGATGACGAAGAAAATATTATTGAATTGGGCCGGCTTTACCTTGAAAATGAAGGATATCAGGTAGAAGCAGCCGGTGATGGTCTGGAAGCCCTGCAAAAATTTGAGAGCCTCAACCCGGCCTTAATTGTGCTGGATCTGATGCTGCCCAAGCTAAACGGCTGGGAGGTATGCAAAAAAATCAGGGCGACCAGTCAAGTACCCATTATTATGCTTACCGCCCGCACCGATGACGTTGACAAAATTGTTGGCCTGGAGTTAGGCGCAGATGATTACATGACTAAACCCTACAACCCGCGAGAACTGGTGGCCCGGATAAAAGCGGTCCTGCGTCGCGGCAGTCTAAAAGCATCGCCTCAAAGTCAGGCCGACACATCCGTTTTGCGACTTGGCCCCCTGACCATTGACCCGGCCCGGCGCGAGGCCAAATTGGGCGACACCCTGCTGGAGTTACGAACCAAAGAATTCGACCTGCTGCAAGTTTTTGTAGAAAATGAGGGATTGGCCCTGAGCCGCGACAAATTATTGGACCTGGCCTGGGGTTTTGATTTTTATGGCGAAACCCGCACCGTGGATGTTCACGTAGCCCACCTCCGCGACCGAATTAGCGCCGACGAGCGCGTTAAAATTGAAACCGTGTGGGGCGTGGGTTACAAATTGGCAGTAGACAAATGAGCCTCAGTTGGCGCCTCATCATCTCCTACATTGTGATTATCCTGGTCACACTGACGCTGGCCTTTATTACCTTAATTCTTATTGCCCGCCCTATCCAAAATCGCCTGGTTACCGTTCGTCTGGCTACTCAGAGCCGTTTGGCCGGACGCCAGCTTAACAACTTATTCCGGCAAGGTATTTCTATTGACAGAGTGCTTCAGCAGTTGAGCAATAGAGTGGCTAATAGTAACAGTCACCTGATTTTTGTGGACACGCACGGAACGGTTTTGGCGGACAGTCGAAATGCCTGGGCCGGGCAGCAGTTAGACATCCCCAATTCAGAGACCGGTTCCTTTAACGACCCCAATGGACAGGCTTTCATGTACGCAGCCACGCCGGTTGGTCCGCAGGATCGCCAGGCCGGTTACGTTGTGGCTCTGGCAAACCGCGCGCCTGTATTGCCAAATCTGGTTACAGAATTTGGCTGGGGATTTGTTTTGGCCGGTGTGGTCGCGCTGTTTGTGTCGCTTTTGTTGGGGATACTGATTACCCGGTCCATTGCCTTGCCCCTGCAAAAAATTGCCGGAGCAGCCGGCGCCGTGGCCGCAGGCGATTATGAACACCGGCTACCGGAAAAAGGCCCCCCCGAAATTAAGCGAGTTGCGGCCAGCTTTAACGTGATGGCCGGTCAGGTAGAGGCCAGCCAACAAGCCACACGCGATTTTGTGTCCAACGTGTCGCACGAGCTAAAAACCCCGCTTACTTCTATACAAGGCTTCTCGCAGGCTATTATGGAAGGCGCAACCCAGGACGAGGTCGCTCGTCGCCGGGCTGCCGGCATTATTCATCACGAGGCGGCCCGAATGAGCCGGCTGGTAGAGGATTTGCTGGACCTGGCCCGGATTGATTCCGGCCAGGTGGTCATGCGCAAAACCCCGCTAGACCTGTCCCAAATTTTAAGCAGTACCGTTGAGCGGCTGTTACCCCAGGCTGTCAAAAAAGATGTAAAACTGGCCACAGATTGGGATAGACTCCCCCAAATTGTGGGCGACGGCGATAGATTGGCCCAGGTTTTTACCAATTTTCTGGATAACGCGGTTAAACACACCCCATCGGGTGGACGTGTCGCCATTAAAGGGACCATTGCCAAAGGACTGCCGCGCCTGCGTCGTATGCAAGCCGGTCTGGCGCTGCGTGATGCCACAACAACACGGTCTGAGCGGGGCGACTTTGTAGAGGTCAACATTAGCGATACCGGGCCGGGGATTCCGCCCGATGACCTGGCCCGCATCTTTGAACGCTTTTATCAGGTTGATAAAAGCCGCAAACGAGGCCGGGGCACAGGTTTGGGCCTGTCTATTGCCAAAGAAATCATCGAGGCGCATGGCGGGTATGTGCGCGCTGAGAGCATACCAGAGGTCGGCACTAAATTTACCGTTTTCCTGCCCATCACCGAAGCTGATGCACAAACGTTGATTTCAGCGCGGCGTTAATGCTATACTGCCAACGGCCATAAAGTAACATTTTTATGGGACACAGATGAGCACAGATTTCACAGATTTTTGTTTAGTTTTTTACCATAATCTGTGTTTATCTGCGAAAATCTGTGCCCTATTCTCTGGCTTTCAGAATGTTACTTTGTGACCGTGCTGAGTATATCTTCTCCAAATCTTCCAAAAAATCCAAATCCAGGGCTATGGTTGGCGAGTGATAAATGATTGGCTCAAGTCCACTTTTTTGAGCTATTTGTTGATGGTTTTTAAAACTGTCCGGCCCAAAGGCAAGATTGATTACGGTTGGCGGGCGTAACAACAGCGCATTTGTGCCATTGGTACGGTGGCAAGGGGCAATTACAACAGAGGGAGTTTGTTGGCCCAGTTTGATGATTTCAGTGAGGTTGGCAAGGGTTAACAGCGGTAAATCGGCCGGCAAAATGAGAGCGGTTTGACCTCCGCGCCCAACTGCCCAATCCGAGGCTTGCCGCAGGGCCGAGTTTAAGTCTGCGCCGGACTCGACCAGCGCCCAGGCGCCGGCTTGTTTGGCTAAGTGGCGTACTGCGCCACCCCGCGATATCACCACAACCTGGCCTACCTGGCGTGCCAGCCGAATAGTACGCAGCAGTAATTGACGGCTCAAGTTTATCCGTTGTTTCAGAGAAAGCGCCGGAGAGAGCCGGGTCTTTGATTGTTCAAAGGGTTTGGCCGGAATGATTACAAACATTATTCGTCGCTTGTAACAAATATCTCCTGGGTTGGTTGGCCTTCCCACACTTTGGGAACGGGTAGATTTAGAGCATATAAAGCCGTTGCCGCCGTGTCGTACATAATAATGTTGCTTTCTAATACAACGCCAACCGAAACACCCGGACCAACGGCCAGCCAGGGGACGGTTATATCCTCCGGCGAGTCGCTACCGTGGCTTGTGTCGCTGCCTCCGTGATCGGCAGTGATGATTAGCAGGGTTTTATCCAGGTATTGCTCCGTGTCAAGCGCCGCCACAACTTTTCCAACCTGGTCATCGGTCATACTCACAGCAAACAACTGTCCCCGAGACATCCAGCCGGTTAAGTGTCCGGCAGAGTCAACATCCGGTAAGTGAATGAAAAGAACGTTGGGCAGCCCGGCTTCAATGACCTTCACAGCCTCATTCACCACTTGTCGATCCGTGAAACCGGCGTAATTGTAGGTATCCATCGTATCGGGTAAAACCAGGTGTTCCAGCTTGGGTTTGCCAACTACCATAGCCGTGCTTAAACCTGCCTGGTGGGCCACGCTAAACAGTGTAGGGCCGTTAACTGTGCCCAACGCCGGATCGTGTTCATTCCAGGTAATCCCGTGCTTTTCCGGACTCATCCCACTTAGCATTGAGGCATGGTTGATTAGGGTGACGGAGGGCAACACCGCCTGCGCTCTGGGACTATATGCGCCGTTTGCTTGCAATGCATCTATAACAGGGGTATCGGCTTTATCCAGGACATCGGGGCGCAGGCCGTCAATACTAATGATGACAACGTGTTCAATCTGACAGGAACATGGGGGGGGGCAGGGACATATTGTAGGGTCCGGCGTTTTTGTGGGATGCGGCAGGTCGGTTGCGGTGGGGGTAGGTGTCGGCAAAGTTGTGGGTGTGGTTTTTGGGGTTGGTTGGGTTGGGGTTGGTATTGGGGTAGCGGTAGAGAATGAGGTAGCGGTAGAGAATGGGGTAGCAGAAGGGGAGAAGGTTGCCGTAGGTAGTGACGCGCCGGCTATTTTTAACGTGGTGCAGCCGATAAGGGTTAGCGCTATCGCCAAACAGGTAAGGGCGCTAACGTTACGGAGATGTTTTACTGAATACGCGCTTTTCATAATTTTACTTTTTTACTTGAATGGTCCGCACAATTTTTTGCCCAAATAAATAAGGAGTCTCAAAATCAAGAGACTCCTCAATGTCATCCAGACAAAACTTTTAGTTGAAGCCGGCCATTAGCTTTCTAGCGTAAACTCTAACTCAATTTGCCCAAAACGAAGCACATCGCCTTTTTTAACGGCAGTTTTTTTATTGGGTGGAATTTTAGCGCCGTTTACAAATGTGCCGTTGGTGCTGCCCAGGTCTTCTACAAACCACTCATTATTTTCGCGCAGCAAGCGACTATGCCGGCGAGATACGCCCGCTTTGGTGCCTCCATGAGGACCAAGATCAATGTCGGGAATGTTGTTTTTGTGGGCGCGCCCCACCACCAACTCTTCTTGATTACTGGTGAGAATTTGTTGGCCGCTGGTGGTCAGCTTTAGGGTAGCTTTTGTTTTTTGTAGCTCTTGGGTGCCTGTTATAGAAATGGGTTCATGTATACCGGGTTGCCGGTATGCCGAACGGCTCAGTTGATAACGCGCTTCTGTGAGGTCTTGCGAAAAATCTACCATTGTTTGAAAGCGATCAACCGGGTCTTGAGCCAGCGCTTTATCCAGAATCGGTACAAAAACAGGCGGCACATTGGGGTTGGCTTCCAGCAATGGCAGGGGAGGTTCGGTTAAACGAGCCATCAAAAAGTCAAAAGAGGTCTCGCCTTGAAAGGGCAGTTTACCGGCCAGCAATTCATACAATACAATTGCCAACGAGTAAATATCTATCCGCGCGTCAATTTCGCCCTCTTGGATTTGCTCTGGGGCTGCGTAAGCCATTGTACCCAATACTTGGCCTGGCATAGTAAGATTGGGCCGGGTTGAGTGTTCCATTTTGGCTAGTCCAAAATCGGCCAGCAAGGGCCAATCATCTTGAGGCATTAAGATATTGGCCGGTTTAATGTCACGATGGATGATGTTATGCTCGTGCGCAAAGGCCAGGGCTTGAGAAACCGGTATACTGATGGTCAGGGCTTGCTCCCAGGTAAAGGGCACACCCGGCTCTATGCGGTCGGCTAAGGAGCCGCCGGGTACATACTCCATAACAATATAGGCCCAGCCCTCTTCCTCGCCATAGCCGTATATGGTTAAAATATTACGATGCCGAAGGGCGGCAATGGCTTGAGCCTCTAGCCGGAAGCGGGCCAATAAGGTCTCTTCTGTAGCCCCGCCCGAAGCCTGGATGGGAACAACTTTAATGGCTACCCAGCGCGATAAGCGCTCATCAAAGCCTTTGTAGATGCTGGCTACGCCGCCAGCGCCCACGTGCTCTGTTAGCTCGTAGCCGCCAAAAGTTCGACCAATCAAATCTTCCATTGATGTTTCTCCAGCAATGTCACACGCTTAAGCAATTTTTCAGAATCTCCCCAAAATTGGATAGATTACTCCCTCTTTGCTATTTACGATATTGCTTTTTCTGCCTAACATTATAACACGATATATTCTCAAGAGCCAACAAACGCCATTTATAATTACTCAAGGCATACGCAGTCTTAAACCGTGTAAAAGTAACAAGGATATGGTAGAATACCCGTCCAACCATATTGTCTGGGATTTAATGCTGTTGATTGACTAATCATTTGACGCAAATTGGGGTATAATTGAGACAATACTTAAGGGTTTATGGTATATTGCCTGAATAGTCGCTAAAATAGTGACAATTATGGGGATGGTTCACAATTTGGTTGACACTTTCCCACTTGACAAAAGACGATAGACGGTAGACGAATGAGCGACACCAGATATTTGCGCTTTTTTCACCATCCGTCGTTCGTCATTCGTCAAAAGTGTAAAGTTAATTCCCTTGTCCAATGAATCACCCCAAATCATTTCACATATAATTTGATAAGAGGAGTAAATTATGAATCAAATAAAAAAGAGATTGCTGGGTGGCGCATCTGTGTTTGTCACCATTGTTGTGGTTGTGGTTATAATTGTGGCGCTGCTGGCCGTTTCCAGTCAGTTCTTCTACTTTTTTGAGCGAGTGGATGAGCAGGAAGTTGGCGTTCAGTTTGAAGGTGGCAGCATTTCAGACGTTGTAGGCCCTGGCGTTTACACTGATTTTGGGATATTTGTCGAGCTGGAAAGGGTTTCCAGCCAGGCCATTCCTTTTACTGTGACCGATGAAGAGATTATCACCAAAGATAAACAACGCATTGGCCTGGTTGTTAGCGGCGACATTTTTAGACCTAATTTGGCCGAAAAAGATACTCTGCGAACGCTTTGGGCTCAATATAGAGGTCTTTACCTTGACGATGAGCTGGCTAGAACACGGGTGCAAGACCTGGCCCGACAAGCGATGAAGGTGTGTGTTGGCGACCGCACCTTTGACGATAACATCATTGGTACGGCCCGCGACGCCCTGAGAGCTTGTGTTGACGACGAGCTAAACAAGTTGGCGTCCAACTTTGGCTTAAGCATAGAAAACTTGGTTGTGCCCGAAGTTATCCTTTCCCCGGCAGTACAAGTAGCTCTGGATGCCATTGTGCAAAGCCGGTTAGAAACGGAGAAGGCCGCTCAAGACAAATTGAGGGCCGATGCTCAAGCCAAAGCCGAACAGGCTCGCCAGGAAGGCGAGATCAGAATTGAGCAGAGCCGGATTCAGGAGCAAGCAAAACAAGAAACAACATTAGCCAAGTTGGAGCAAGAAAAAATATTGGCCCAAAAAGCGGTAATTGAGGCCGAGCGAGCCAACGAGTTAGCCAGAGTTCAAGCAGAAAGAGCCGTCATCGAGGCCCAAAAAGCCAATGACCTGTTGGCTGCTGAGAAAGATTTAGAGATTAACCAGGCATTGGCTTTGGCCGCTATTGAAAAAGCCAAAGCTGACCTGGCCCACCAGGTCAGCTTGGCCGAGATTTACGCCGACAATCCGGGCTACTTGGAGTTACAAATGGTCCAAGCCAACGCTAACGCGCTTCAGCCCACGGACAAAGTTATCTTTACTCCCGAAGGCACGATTCCAACCCTGGTGTTGCCCGGCCCCGGCATTGTGCCCACAGTTGAAACATCAGGGGTAGCGCAGCCGCAACAGTAAAGAAATCAAAAAATGACCACACTTCTGATAAAAAATGCCGACGTTTTGGTAACAATGAACGACGCCCGCGACGAAATAAAAAATGGCGCGGCGCTAAGTGAAGATAACCGAATTTTGTGGGTTGGTCCCACAGATGAGGTTGGGCGATGGGTGGCTAAAAACCGGCCTGATTTAGACCGCGACGGCTTCGGTCAAATCATTAACGCCGGGGGATGTGTGGTAATGCCGGGTCTGGTCAATTGCCATCACCACCTGTACCAAACCCTGACCCGCGCCATCGGTACCGGGTCCGGCATGATCCTGTTTGATTGGCTCAAATTTCTCTACCCCATTTGGGCCGAGATGACCCCCGAAGCGGTTTACATCAGCGCCAAAATCGGCCTGACCGAGCTGGTTTTAAGCGGCTGCACCACCGTAGCCGATCACCTTTACCTGTTCCCCAACGGCAGCAAAATCGACGATGAGATTCGGGCTGCGCGGGAGGTGGGCGTCCGTTTTCATCCGACCAGGGGCAGCATGAGCCTGGGCGAGAGCCAGGGCGGCTTGCCCCCCGACCGGGTGTGCGATACCGAGCCGGATATCATCAAGGATTGCATTCGGGCCATCGAGACTTTTCATGACCCCGAACCTTTATCTATGCTGCGGGTAGGACTGGCTCCCTGCTCACCCTTCAGCGTAACCGGCGATTTGATGCGCCAGTCGGTTGAGGCAGCCCGCCAGTATCCCCTGGTCAACCTGCACACCCACCTGGCCGAGACCAAAGACGAGGACCGTTTCTGTTTGGAGATGTTCGGCAAACGCCCGCTCGACTACGCTGAATCGGTCAATTGGGTCGGAGAAGATGTTTGGTTTGCCCACATGGTGCATCCCAACGCGCAAGAAATTGATTGGCTGGCTCAAACCAAATCAGGCGTGTGTCATTGCCCCAGCAGCAACATGATTTTGGCTTCGGGGATTGCGCCGGTGCGGGAGATGGTTGACAAGCAGGTGCGGGTCGGTTTAGGGGTAGACGGCTCTGCCAGCAACGACGGCAACCACATGCTGGGCGAGGCTCGCCAGGCGATGTTGCTGCAACGGGTCGGCTGGCCGGGCTTTGAATCGCGGGCCGACCGTTTTACCGCCCGTGAGGCGTTAGAGTTAGCCACTGTGGGCGGGGCGCGGGTACTGCGCCGGCATGATATTGGCTCGTTGGCCGTGGGGCAGGCGGCTGATTTGGTTGCTTTTCGGGTTGATGATTTATCCCACGCCGGTAGCTTGGCCGACCCCGTAGCCTCTTTGGTCACGTGCGCTCCGGCACAGGTTTGGCTATCGGTAATTAATGGCCGGGTAGTGGTTGAGGATGGGTGTTTTCTACCTTTTGAGCCTGGCCCGGCAGTTAAAACGCACAACCGGATTAGCCGGGAGATGATGGTTCGGGCCGGAGTCCGGTGAATGTCTAAATTAGACTACTTGCAGCAAAAAAAGTTAAATCCGGCCGATGAATTGCGGGAACTTCTAAATATCCTGGAAAGCGATCAACCTCGTATCAAGTCGCTCAATTCTGCCCAGGCTTTAGATTTACTCCGTAATTTGGATCAAGCAAATGCGCTTTTTACTCAGCTTGCTGCCACCGATCTGAATCTCTTGCCTGAACAGGGACGCTTTGAGGCGCTTCAAATTCAAGTAAAGCGAAATGTGGCCGCTCTTTTGATAGCGTTGGGCGGACCGGAAACTCTGAGCAAACATCGGCCCGACCCTGCCCCGCCCCGCGAGCAGTGGTGGTGGTATATCCACGAAATAGTGGCAGACCAGAGGCGGCGTTTACTAAAGCGGCTGGTTATCGGTTTTGTCTCTGTTTTGGCGGTATTGGGAATTATTGTGGTCGCCTTCAATACCGTTCTAGCGCCCTCGCCTGAAGCTATAGCCCGCGTCGAGGCGGAAAACAAGGCGTTTGCCGCTTTTGAAAACGGCGATTATGAAATAGCGTTGGCCGCCGTTAAACAAGGGTTGGCTGTAGTGCCGGACGACTCCGACCTTTTAACGCTTAAAGGAATTTTTCAGGAACTTTTGATCAAAGAAGGTGAGGCCGCCGCCAGCTTTAATCAGGCTAAGGCCAAACATGATGACCCGGCTACCTTTTACCTTTACCGGGGTCAACTGTATCTTGGCGTAAATCAGCCTGTTAAAGCAGAAAATGATGCTCGGACTGCGCTAGGGTTCAATGAGAATCTGTCGGCGGGATGGTTTTTGTTGGGGCGGTCGCTTGAATTACAGGATATAAAACCCGAGGCCATCTCTGTTTACCAACAAGCAAGCGATATAGCCCTGGCCAACGGTGATAACGAGATAGTTGTTTTGGCGCGTATGGCCTTGAGTCGGGCAACGATGGGGCCTTAACTATGCTCAGAAAAATGATTGAGGAAATGCTAATCATCGGCCCAAAGCTGAATATCGAAACCGAAACCGAAACCGATATTGACCTTGAATTTATAGTTATGAACGAAGAAGAGCTTGAACGTCCTTATCGAGTTATCATCCACAATGATAACGCGACCACCTTTGAGTTTGTAATAAATAATTTGACATAACAGTAAAACTTAACTTTTCGCTTGCACTTTATGTCTATTTCGAGTAGAATTAAAAAGTGTAAGAGAGATAAAAAAAGCCCATTTGCTTATGGTGCATAGCGCCATAGTAACGTTATGCCGCCGATTTGGTGTGGCAAAAGGAGGCGATCTTGGATTTCGATCTTAGAATTCTATTTTTGTTTTTGCTCTTTGTAACGGCAATTATATTTGTTTTACGTAAAGGTTCTGCCTTAACCCCTACCGACCTCAAGGAAATTGTTCTCGATTTTCTATTGGTTCCGGCGGCGCTAGGAACCTTTGCCACGTTTTTCTTCATCCTGACCAGAACAGACCCCTTGCCGTTACTCCGCGAGGCATCTTACCAGTTGAGTTTTCAACAAAATGTCTCTTTTACTCAAGCTATTCCAGAAAACCTAACCAAAAGTCTTAACGTTGTGTCTGTCGCCAGGCACGATACCGATGGCGACGAGTTTAATGAATGGGTAGTATTTTACCAGTTTGATTTACAGCCGGGCAACAGCCCTATTAAAGGCGTAATTTATGATAATGATCGAGGGAATCCGCCTGTTATTTTTCCCTACGAGTTACGCGCTCCGGGTCGAGATTATTTAAGTGAACATGCTGGCGCAATTAACTTAAGTTTTGCCAAGATTACTGAAGATCGTAATGGCCCTCTTCCTGATCGTAAAGACCTTGATGAGATTTTGGTGTAAGGTAATAATCAACTGGCTATCTTTAGATTTAAAGAAAATTCAAAGGAGTGGGATTTTCCTCGTGATGATCCACCCCGGTATAGCCCCATTGGTTTTTTCCGAGGCAGTGGCGGCGTGCGGTTTGATGAAAAGACAAAGCGAGTGACGGTGGTTGATCGTGATAAATATGAGCGAAGCCAGTTGTCAGTGCGCTCTATCTACGAACTTAAACCAAACACAAAATCTTACTGGGATGTCGTTCCACCGGCAGGGACTGAGCGAGGGGAATTTAACCCGGTCCTGGCGGCGCCTATTATTTCAACCATTGATTTTTTCTCTGGCCCGCCCGATGATATTCTTGAAACCGCTTTTCCTGAAAAAATTGTGCTGGCTTTTTATGCGTCTACCTGCGGCAATTATGATGATACCCTATGCCGCAATGTTAATGCCGATTGGGACCCGGCAGCTTTTTTGGCGAGACCTGAAGATAACTTGGCTGCGCAGGCTATGACAGAGTACAATAATAACAGACCTGGCTATTTTGGTCTCTCTAGCTTCAACAAAATGCAGAATATTTCGGTGGGCGTTATTGCTTATCGCCCTCACCTGGAAACCGACGAGGATTTGTTGGAAACTGGCGGGGGCAGGGATGTAGTAACCGGCGAACAGGCCCAGCAAAATGTTGTTGATATAACCTTTACTACGGGCGCAAATCGGGATGAAGCAAGTGTTGAGATTGCTCGATATGAAATGCTCTTTATTAAGGGCAAGTGGAAAATTTTACGTCGCATAGAACTGAACCCTTTAGCAGAATCCCCAATTGAAGTTCCGGCCCAATCTCAGTAAGCCAATTGCAAAAGCTTAGAAGTAAAAATATGGAAATCAGGAGATGTTGCTCTTCCGGTTTCCATATTTTTATTTTTTCGGGGATATGTTGTTAAACGGGGTTACTTCTGGTAGAATTGATAATTGAGTTGCTAAGGATTGCGAATTAAATAACTTTCCCAAATGAAGCCCAAAACCCCAAGTAGTTCAACGGCGAAATAGAGAAGTTATTAAATCTTTAGCCCTAATCATTAAATTGACCTAACCTAACCTGGACAAGCCAGAACCAAACAGGCGGGAAGTAGGAAGTAAGGAGTAAGAAGTAAGGGGAAAATCTCTACTCCCTACTCCCTACTTCCTACTCCCCGGATAACCTGAATTTTCTTGCCCAAAAAGCAAGGATTCAACTGCTAAGGG
>JAJRVO010000271.1 GCA_024277275.1 Chloroflexota bacterium | reverse complement strand
CATCTTGATAAAAGTTGAAGAAATCAAGAGGACAAAGTTGTGTATCTTCTGAAAACGGGCACGATAGGTATGTGTTTCCAGCCACAATATTGATTCCAAGTATGAACTAAAAACTTCAATAAGTCAACCCCCTATTTGCGCTACTTTACTCGGTTAGCGGCGGGGCTTGAATATCGAGCGGCTGGTCGAAATCAGAAAAGGTAATGTCCCATTCGGTGGGGCGTTCGGGGTCGCTGTTTAGTTCTACCAGATGGACGCGATGAATGAGAAAGGTGTCGGCGTCAATCCACAGGTCTACCGGCACGTCGCCGGAACCAATCAGGCCGGCAGTCCACCAGGTAATCTGCTCGCCCTGGGTAACGCCTTTAAGGTGGTAGTAGGTGTTATCATCTATCTGCTCTACACCCGCTTTTTCAAGAGGCACGTAAGGCACAACGGCCGGGATGCCGTACTCTTCGTCAAAGGGCAGGCGGGGATCAAAATACCAGCCCCATTCCGGCGGCAAAATCTCCCAGCGTTGGTTGAGGGGATTGGTCACGAATGATTGGCCCTCGATGCTGATTAGGCCAATTTGAGTCACCAGCCCAAAGCTGCTAACCTTTACCAGTCCCCGCACTTTGTCGGGCCGGACCAAATCTCCGTCAACGTGCTTTAGCGCGGTGGTGGGCGGCCTGTCGATGTAAGCGAGCCGTCCGGTTAAACTTATCACAAAGTGCAGGGTTTTGACGGCCAGCATCGCCTGACTGGAACGATTAGCTATCTCGCTGACCGATAACTCAGGGGTGGGAGTTGGCGTGGGGGGGCTGCCAATCAGAGCGCAGCCCTGCGCAGTCAAGGCAAATACTAACGAAAGTAAGAGGCACAAGGATTTTCTAAATAAATGACTCACTTAAGCTATTCCAAAAAAAGAATTTTTAGATGGATACGATTTTTTCTTGTTCCCAAACTGGAGTTTGGGAACAAGAAAAACCTTCCTACACCCCCGCTTCAAGGGTTTTGCGTAATTTCGTTTTCTCTTTCTGGGGAAAGATGGTCTTGAAAGCCACCTTAAAGGTGCGCCGCCAATTGATCCAGAAATCTTTGCGGGCCAGAGTCATCAGGATGCGATGCGGACGCAAGTAAAAGCGTCGATAGGCTTCTTTCCATTTTCTCTCGACCAGTTCGGCGGTCATGTCGCCCATTTCGTAGCGGGCGCGGCCATCAAAGAAGATGTAATCTTCCCAATCCTCCAGCAGCAGCCGGCCCTGCTTTTTGACAATTTCGTACACGATTGTGCCGGGGTAGGGGGTCATCATAGAGAAGTTGGCAATAAGCGGGTCGACTTCGCAGGCAAATTTAATGGTTCGTTCCATTGACTCTTCAGTTTCGCCGGGCAAGCCGATGATGAAGAAGCCGATGGTTTCCAGTCCAACCGCTTTGGCGTTCTTAAACGCCTGCCGGATGGTATCGTGGTCAATTTTCTTGTCGATGGACATTAGAATATCGGGGTCGCCGGTTTCTACGCCAAAGGCGGTGCGTTTAAGACCGGCCTTTTTTAGTTTGCCCAATAACTCCTTGCCGGCCAGGTTGGCCCTGATGCCGTTAACAAAAATCCAGGGGACGTGGTTAAGGTTATCCTCAGTGATGAGGTCGGCTATCTGCTCCAGGCGCTTAACCTGAATATTGGCCGAGTCATCTAAAACCCCAATCTCTTGCGCCCCCAGATTATGAACCAAATGCCGCCACTCGGCCAGCACACTTTCCGGGCTGCGCGCCAGCCACTTGATGGGCATAATGCTCTGCGAGCAGAAAGTACAACGATAGGGGCAGCCCCGCGAGGTCATAATCGAGAAGGATTTTGCGCCGTCGATGGCATCGGTAGCGGGCTGCAAGTTGGTGTAGCGGTCCATTTTGAAGAAGTGGTAAGCGGGAAAGGGCAGCGTGTCCAGGTCGGCAATGGGGGGATGGTCCGGGTTGTGATGCTCCCGACCGTCGGCGGTTAGGTAGCTAATGCCCAGTAGCCGGTCAAGGTGGGCAGCCTGGGGGTCCAGCAGGTCTTGGGCCGTGAAATCAGGCTTGTTTTTTAGACCATTTTCAACAATGACGCACAGCTTGATCCAAAGCTCCTCGCCTTCGCCCCGCACCGCCACGTCCACTTCAGGGCGCTGAGCGCTCTCGGCGGGCAGCACGGAAACGTGAGGGCCGCCAAAAATCACCGGCACATCTTTCACCGATTTGATGGCCTGGGCAGTGCGCCAGGCCGATTTTACCTGGGGCGTATTGGCCGTAATGCCCACAATCTCAGGGTCAAAACGTCGCACAACATCGGCGATGGGTTCATGTTCGACATCGGCGTCAAACAAAAGCACTTCATCGCCGCGCTGCTCTGAAACGGCGGCCAGATAAGCCAGCCCTAAATGGGGCGTCGTCCGGGTATCAATCGGTAGCCGGAAGCGAGGGTTTACAATCATAACACGCATAAATAACTAACCTTCCTGTGGCAATTTTTATAGTCGTTTTGTTACTACTCGGACTAGACCTCAAAGGTTTCCAAAAATGTCTTTGCGACCAAGAGATTTTCCGTTTGGACCAAAATTCACGCTCAAAAAGGCGTTACAAACCTTTGAGGTCTTAAACGGATGCAGACTGAACAGTAACGTCGTTTTTATAATAACTGTCGATTCTACAGTATGACCAGATTCCATGCAAAATCAATGCAAGCGTTCTATCCTAGATTATCAACATACT
>JAJRVO010000270.1 GCA_024277275.1 Chloroflexota bacterium | reverse complement strand
CAACACGATCCAACCGACCAGCAGAGCTTAAGCGATAACGTTATCTGGTCTATTTACCAGGATCAATACGGAATTCTTTGGGTGGGTACCGGAAACGGCCTTAATAAATTTGACCCGGAGACCGGAACCTTTACCCTCTATCAACATGATCCCAATGATTCCCAAAGCATAAGCCACAATGTTGCTGTAACCATCTACGAAGATGATCAGGGAACGCTCTGGATAGGCGCCGACAACGGTCTTAATAAATTTAACCGAGAAACCGAAACCTTTACCCGCTACATACATGACCCGGCTAATCCGCTCAGTTTAAGTGATAATACCGTTGGGGCGCTTTACATAGACAGCTATGGAACACTCTGGGTTGGTACAAACATGGGATTAAACAAATTTGACCCGGAAACTAAAACCTTTACCGTTTACCAACATGACCCCGACAATCCCCACAGTTTAAGTAATTTTGGCATTTGGTCCTTATTTGAAGATCGGGAAGGGTTTTTGTGGGTAGGCACGGGCGGCGGCGGTCTTGATAAATTTGACCCGGACACAGATACTTTCAAATCTTACAAACCCGACCCGGATGATCCCAACAGCCTGAACGGCGATATTGTCCTGGCTATTTGTGAAGACAGGGCCGGCACACTCTGGATTGGTACTTTTGAAGGCGGGCTTAACAAATTTAACCCAACTACCGAAACCTTTACCTCCTACACCGAAAAAGATGGCCTGTCTAATAACTCCATTTACGGCATTTTAGAGGACCAGGCCGGACAATTGTGGATAAGTACAGTTAATGGCTTGTCAAGATTTAACCCAAAAACAGAAACATTTAAAAACTATTACGCCAACGATGGATTGCAGAGTAACGAGTTTAACGTGCGCGCTTATCACAAAAATCAAAACGGCCAGATGTTCTTTGGCGGGATCAACGGTTTTAATGTTTTTAACCCGGCCCAGCTACCAGATACTCCACCTCCGCCCCCCATTGTGTTAACCGCTTTTGAAAAGTTTAACCAGGTAGTCAAGCTAGATCAACCGTTTACCCAACTGACCGATATCACCCTCTCGTATCAAGATTACGTTTTTGCTTTTGAGTTTGCCGCCCTGGATTATGCTGATCCGGCCAAGAATCAGTTTGCTTACAAGCTGGAAGGGTTTGATCAGGATTGTGTTCAAGCCGGCGATCAGCGCTTTGCTCCCTACACTAATCTGGATGGCGGCTCTTACACCTTTCGGGTTAAGGGGGCAAACAGCGCCGGCATATGGAATGAGGAGGGGGCAGCTTTAAAGGTTACAGTTACACCACCATGGTGGGAAACAAATTGGTTTAGAGGCGCTGTACTGGCGCTGGCAGCAGCATTGGTTTTTGGCGGCTACCGTTGGCAAACAAGGGCTATGGAAGCCCGAAATCGGCAACTTGAAATACAAGTTAGCGAGAGAACCAGAGAATTGCAAACGGCCAAAGAAAATGCCGAGGTAGCCAACCAGGCCAAAAGCGCCTTCCTGGCTACAATGAGCCATGAACTTAGGACTCCGCTAAACGGTGTTTTAGGTTATGTCCAAATCCTCAAGCGTATTCCGTCTACTGATACCAAACAGCAAGAGGGGCTAAATATTATTGAGTATAGCGGCAAATACCTGCTAACCCTCATTAACGATGTACTTGACCTGGCTAAAATAGAATCCGGCAAGATAGAGCTATACCAAACAGACTTTCATTTTCCTACCTTTCTCAAAGAAATTAGCCAAATCATCCGTATTCGGGCAGAGCAAAAAGGGATTTACTTTAAGTTTAAGCTACCCTCGTCCCACTCAAAAGAGAAACAACTACCCGCCGGGGTACATGGTGATGAAAGACGGCTACGCCAGGTTCTTATTAATCTACTTGACAACGCTGTAAAATTTACAGAAAAAGGCGGGGTAACGCTTTATGTGTCAGTAAGAGATAATCCATTGCCGCTTGCCGACCAAGAACCAGCTACAGCCGAGAACGGACAACAGACAACGCACAACATCATTCGGTTTGAGATTGAAGATACCGGCGTTGGCATCTCTGCCGATGATCTAAAAATTGTTTTTGACCCATTTCAACAAGCAGGTAACCAAAAACAACAAGCAAAAGGAACGGGGCTGGGTCTGGCAATTTGCCGTAGTTTAGTAGAATTACTGGGAGGCAACCTGCAAGTAAAAAGCCAGGTTGGTTTGGGCGCCACCTTTTGGTTTGAGTTCCCTTTGTCCAAAATAGCGGATGAATTTAATAAGCCCGTCCAAACAGAGCGCCAGATTATCGGCGTTGCGGCCTGCCAAATGTGTGCTGGAAAACGGCCAAAAGTGTTAATTGTTGATGACAATTGGGAAAATCGATCTGTACTGGTAAACTTGCTGTCTCCGTTGGGTTTTGACACTATGGAAGCAAGCAACGGGCATGAAGGCTTGGCAAAAGCGCCAGAATTTCAACCGGATGTAATTATCACCGATTTGATTATGCCGGAAATGGACGGTTTTGAACTCATCCGCCGGCTTCGTCAATTACCACTATTAAAAACCAAGTCCAACAAACCACCCATTATCATTGCCACCTCTGCCAGTGTTTATGAAGAAGACCATCAAAGAAGTTTAGCCACCGGCAGCAACGCTTTTCTCCCCAAACCCATTGAAGTTGATCTACTCTTTGGGCAGTTACAGCAGCACTTGAGATTAGAATGGGAGTATAGCCAAAAACCAACATCTTCAGAACAACCCGGTTTATATGAGTCGGGAGAAGAACCGTCAGAATTTATCTGGCCGCCTGTAGAAACGTTAAAACCCCTACTTGAACTGGTTACTGTAGGCGATGTTGAGGAAATAAAGAACTATCTAATCAACCTTTCTCAACTGGATAAAAAGTTTAAGCCATTTGCAACCAGATTTTTACAATTAGCGCAGAGATTTCAACTCAATAAAATCAACACTTTGCTAGAGGAGCGCCTGGAATCGGAGTGAGTCGATTAACGTGGGATTGATTTATGATTAAGGAATAGCGACCATGAAACCGGATATAAAAGGAACTGTTTTAGTAGTTGATGATGATCCGGCCAGCCTAAGCATTTTATTTGAACTGTTGCGGAAAGCCAACTTTAAAGTACTCATTGCAGAGGATGGCACAAGCGCGCTCAAACGAGTCAAGCACCTCCAGCCAGACATCATTCTTTTAGATGTGATGATACCCGACATAAACGGCTTTGACCTGTATCGACAACTGAAAGCCAGCGATAATACTGCCGAGACGCCCATTATTTTTTTAAGTGTCCAGTCCGACCCCGCTGCCAAAGTACGCGCCCTACGGATGAATGCTGTTGATTACATCACCAAACCATTTCAGCCCGAAGAAGTTATTGCCCGCATAGAAAAACATTTAACCATTCGCAATTTGCAAAAGAAGCTAGAGAAGCAAAATTTGCGTTTGCAGCAAGAAATTGAAGAACGCAAGTATGCAGAGAAGCAAGCAAAAACCGCCCTGGCAGAAAAAGAGACACTGTTAAAAGAAATCAATCACCGCGTAAAAAACAACTTGCAGACACTTATCTACCTGATTGACTTGCAGGCTGCAACAATAAAGACGCCGGAACTTCTTCAACCACTTGACGAGCTTCAGGGGCGGGTCAGAGCTATGGGTCTAATCCATGAAAAACTGTACCAATCAGAAAACCCAGGCCAAATAAATTTCAAAGAGTATTTGGAAGATTTAACGTCCAATCTGTTTTACGCTATGGGCAGGGACCGGCCTATTGCGCTGCATATGGATATTGAGGATGTTTTTATCAACGCCAACACAGCCATTCCCTGCGGGTTAATTGTCAACGAGCTAATGACAAACACACTAAAATATGCCTTTCCTATCGCCTCTGTCTCTGGCCCCCCTACCAAAGAAAAAGAGAAAAACGGGCATAAAATCCGGGTTATGCTCAGAGCGTGCCAGGAACAGTGCCTATTGACGGT